>DATMSN010000069.1:0-2932 GCA_035565375.1 Duganella sp.
GCCGCAGCTGCGGCAATTCATCCAGGCGCTGGCAACGCGGGTGGATGCCGCGACGGCGCAACGCGCTCAGGCCGCGCTGGAAAAAATACTTAGTAACCAAGGAGGTACACCATGACTGACGTTATCGTTGTTATTGGACCCGGCTCGATCGGCCAGGCGATCGCCCGGCGCATCGGCGCCGGCAAGAAACTGCTGCTGGCGGATCTGCGCGAGGAAAACGCCGTCGCCGCCGCCAAGACACTGGGCGAGGCGGGCTTCGACGTACAGACCACCACGGTCAACATCGCCTCGCGCGCATCGGTCAGCGCGCTGGTGGCCTTGGCCACGTCGTTGGGCGCGGTCAAGGGACTGGTGCACGCGGCGGGCGTTTCGCCCACGCAGGCGACGCCCGAGACCATCCTCAAGGTGGACCTGTATGGAACGGCGGTCATCCTGGAAGAGTTCGGCGATGTAATCGCGCCGGGTGGCGCGGCCGTGGTGATCGCCTCGCAATCCGGGCACCGCCTTCCGGGATTGTCGACGGAGCAGAACGAAGCTTTGGCGACAACGCCGGCGGAAGCCTTGCTGGCGCTGCCAATGCTGCAGCCGGACCAAATCAAAGACCCTTTGCATGCCTATCAGATATCCAAGCGCTGCAATTCGCTGCGCGTCATGGCCGAGGCGGTTCGGTGGGGCAAGCGCGGCGCGCGCATCAATACCATCAGCCCCGGCATCATCATCACGCCGCTGGCGAAAGACGAACTGTCCGGCCCGCGCGGGGACGGCTATCGTCGCATGATCGATGCGTCGGCCGCCGGCCGCGCCGGCACGCCGGACGAGGTGGGAAACGTGGCTGCGCTGCTGATGGGCCCTGACGGTGCCTTCATCACCGGCAGCGATTTTCTGATGGATGGCGGCGTGACGGCCGCCTACTGGTACGGCGATCTGAAGCCGCAATGACTGGCGGTAGGCGCTGATGTATCCGTTGGCGCCCCTCGCACGTTACAACAAGTAACAGCTTCAACCACGGGCGCCTGTTAATCTACATTCATACTTTTGACGAGGAAGGATGTCGGTTATGAGCGCTCATACAAGCAATTTTAAGGCCGTGGTGGCGTCGTCACTGATCCTGAGCCTGCTCGCTCTCGCGGGTTGCAACAAGCCCGGCGATACGCCGCCGCAGACCAGCGCAGCGGCCGCAACCCCGCCGCAGCCCGCGCCTTACACGCCGCCGACGGCGGATCAGTTGTCGCAGATGGTCGCGCCGATCGCCCTCTTCCCGGACAAGCTGGTCGGCCAGGTGCTGGCCGGCGCCACCTATCCGGACCAGATCTCCGCCGCCAACCAGTGGCTGGCCCAGAACCCGTCGTTGAAGGGGGAGCCGCTGCAAGCGGCCGAAGCCAGCCAGCCCTGGGACGTCAGCGTCAAATCGCTGACCACCTTCCCCAGCGTGCTGGGTCAAATGGCGAACAACATCCAGTGGACGACAGCGCTGGGCGAGGCCTATGTCAACGACCCGAACGACGTGATGAACGCCATCCAGGTCTTGCGTTCGCGTGCCCAGCAGTCCGGCAACCTGAAAACGTCGCCGCACCTGAAGGTCTCGACCGTTGTCCGCGCTTCGGCGCCGCCCACCTACGTCACGCAGTCGCCATCGGAACCGGTGGTCTACTCGGGGCCTGCGGTCATACCGCCGCCGCCGCAAACCATCGTCATCGAGCCGGCGCAGCCGGATGTCGTCTATGTGCCGCAGTACAATCCGACCGTCGTCTATGGGGCGCCGATGCCGGTGTATCCCGGCTGGACTTACCATCAACCGGTCTACTCCACCGAGACGCTGGTGACGACCGGCGCGTTATCGTTCGGCATTGGCGTGCTGGTGGGGGCGGCGGTGAGCCATCATCATGACTGGGGCTGGAATTCGTGGGGCGTCAACTGGGGCGGCCCCGCCCCGGATCGCGGCTACGATGGCGGCTGGCATCGTCCCGCAGTGGTGTACAACAACTCGACTTATATCTCGAAGTCGGTGACGGTTGTGAATCATGTGAACAATATCAACGTCACCAACAACAACTATCGAACCACCAACAACGTCAACAACGTCGTCAACCGCACGCAAAACTTCGCCGTCAACAACGCCGCCGCGCCACCACCCGCAGGGATGATGAACGCGCCGCACTTCGCGCCCAATGCCGCGCCAATTCCCGCTGCCCACGTGGCTGCGATGGCGGCCAATCCACCGCCGCAGCGCCAGGGCGCGATGATGAGCATGCCGCACTTCACGCCGCGCGACGCCGTTCCCGGTTCACACCCGTTGCCTGCCGCGCCGGCACAGCCGATGCACATCGCCGCAGCTCCTCACATGAATCAATTCGCGGCGGTGCCGTACAACGCGCCACCGCCGCCGATGGTTCCGCATGATTTGCGCCAGCCGTCACAAGTGCCGCACGTGTTGCAGGCCGCGAAGATGGCGCCGCCCGAAGCGATAAAACCCGTACATGAAGAGAGCAGGATCGACCGGATTCCGGCCCAGGCGCAGGTGGAGCGGCCGCATGCCGATGCCATCCGCGAGCGGATGGAACAAGAAAGAAGCGCCGCCATTCCGCACCTTCCGCCAGCCCCGCACGCGGAGTCCGGCATGCAGCACGCCCCGTTGCCGAACCGCGAAGCCAATCCGGGCCATGGACAGCCCCAGCCGAACCACCAGGACGTGCTGGCCATGCACAACGCCGCGCACCCCCGCCCCGTCGAGCAACATCCAGTCAAGCATGTGGAAAAGCATGAGCAAAGCGCCCACAATCACGACAAGCACGCAGCTCCGGAAAGGCACGGCTGACGCGGTTGCTTGTTGCCGAGGAAGGTGTCGAGCGCCGGCGCATGCCGGCTATTTGCAAACGAACACGGTTTCCATAAAGACGCCGCGTTCGGTCTTGGACGTTGCCGTGCACTCGGT
>DATMSN010000070.1:0-6947 GCA_035565375.1 Duganella sp.
GCACGAATTCCTCGCCGCCATAGCGCGCGAAGAAGTCGCGCGAGCGCGTCGCCACGACGGCCAGGGCCTTGGCCACGCGCTTCAAGCATTCGTCGCCCTGGATGTGGCCGTAGTGGTCGTTGTACTGCTTGAAGTAGTCGATGTCGATGACGACCACCGACAACGGCTCGCCGGTGGCGCGCGCCTTGGCCCATTCGACCGGATAGAGGGTGTCGAACATGCGGCGGTTGGCCACGCCGGTCAGGCTGTCGCGGTAGGACAGCACCTCCAGCTCGCGCTGCAGTTGCAGGATCTTGTCCTCGGCCTGCTTGCGCTCGGTGATGTCGAACATGAAGCCCACCAGCGCCTCGACGCCGCCGTCCGCGCGCCGCACCACGTGCACCACGTCGCGGATCCAGACGTAATCGCCGTCGCTGGTGAGCGCGCGGTAGTCGGCTTCATGGTCGATGCCGCTTTGCGATTGCGCGACGCAAAAATCGACGGTCTTGCCGCGGTCTTCCTCGTGGATGCGGTCGGCCCAGTCGTTCACCGAGAGCCAGCTGGACTGCTTCCAGCCGAGCAGCGCCTCGATCTGCGGGCCGATGTAGGTGAAGCGCATCGTCGCCCAGTCGATCCGCCAGGGGATGGCGCGGGTCGACTCGAGCAGCGTGCGATGGACGCCGGCGTCGCCAGGATCGCTGGCGGCGGCGGATTCGGAGTCGGAGTCGGGATGCGTGGCTGTCATAAATGAAGGAAGCGAGCGGGAACGATGGCATTGTGCGCGCAAAACGCCATCATGGGAACGCTTAACGCGAAATGGTTCGCGCTGGCCGGCCGATCCTCCTGCCTTGCGCGATCACACACAGCATGCCAGCCAGCATCAGCAACACACTGGAAGGCTCGGGGACTGCCCGCACGTGGCTCAGCGCGCTGACGTTGTCGACCACGAACATCGCCCCGGGCGCGGCGCCCGGCTGCAGCGACACCGTACCGAGATCGCCGTCGGCGCCGAGGTAGCGGGAGTCGTCGAACAGCGCCCAGCCGAAGGTCGTGCCCGCATCGCCCGCCCCCAGAGTGAAGCCGACGTCGAACGACAACAGGCCGCCCAGGGTCACCACCCGGACCAGCTCGCCGCCACCGTCGGCGTTGCTGAACACCGCCGGCCCCGAAAGCGCGCCGGTGACCGAGCCGGTGACGCGGGGCTTGCCGGAGAATTCGCCCGTCAGACTGCCCACCGTCGCCGTGGCCGGCGCGGCATTGGCCAAGCCCAGGAAGTACAGCCCCAGATACGCCTGGCCGCCGCCCAAGCTGGCGGTGTCGATGGTGATGCTGTACATCGGCGCGGCGCCCGCCTGTGCCGCGCCGCCCAGCATGCAGACGGCCAGCAGCAGTTTTGCCAATAGATTTTTCAGATGGTTCATTGTGTATCTCCTTAGTATTTAGCGCTGATCAGCTTGCGGCCATAGCTGATGACCTGCCTGGACGGATTGCTGAAGGTGGTGGTCAAGGTCACGCTCTGGCCCGGCGCCAGTTCGCCGACGGGCAAGGTGATGTACGGCGCGCCATCATCGACGCCGGTCGCGTTGTCGAGGGTGACGCCGGCGCTGAGGTTCTCCAGCCTGAAGTGCAACGGCCCCTTGATGGCCTGCTGCGTGGTGTTGGCGATGGACACCGTGCCGCTGTACTTCTGCGTGAAACGGTTCATTGTCAGGCCGGACTGCAGCATCCTGACGCCGGCGCTGACATCGACCGGCGCCAGCAAATCGAAGCGCGAGCCGTGGATGTGCAGTTCGCTGTACGACGAGATGCCGGGATAGGCCGGATCGGTCGGTGGACCCGGATGGTCGACACGCACCATGAAGTAGCGGTAGCGCTCGTTTTCCAGTCCCGGCAGCACCGGAATGACCTCCATGATGAAGTTCTGGCTGCCGGTGTCGGTGGTCTCGCGGCTGGTCAGCAGGGTCCAGGAGGCGTTATCGTTGGAGCCGTAGACATTGATGCCCTGGGTGCGATTGCCGAACATGAAGCGCGGACGGAAGCCGAAAGCGCTGGCCGCGACGCGGTAGTTCTCGCCGAAGTCCAGGGTCACGGCGTTGCGCAGATCGCCGGAGGTGGTGTTGTAGTCGTCGTCCACCAGCGACGGGATTGCCCCGGCGTTCAGGACGGTCGTGGTGACCATGTTCTTGCTCCAGTCCAGGCTGCCGTCGGAGGCCAGCCGGGGATTGACCAGCTCCAGCTTGCGCGCCACGTCCCGCACCTTTTTCAGCAATGCCGGAAACTCGGCGTCGGGTGTGGTGGCCATGGCCTGCCGCAATGGCGCCAGCTCGGCCTTGAACGCGGCATACGATGGCGTCGTGTAGATCGCCGCCGCGTCATAGCCGCCCAGCGCGGCGGCGAACGCGGTCTGGCGGTCGGGCTGCACGCTCAGGCGCGCGGTCATCGTGCTGATCGAGACGCCATCGGTGGCGCTGATCACCAGGTCTTGCATGCCGGTCTGGTTCGGGCCGGGCGTCCAGCTCAGCGCGCCGGTCGAGGTGTCCAGCGTGGCGCCGGGCGGCAGGCTGACCGCCTTGTAGACGACGCTGTCGGCCGGGTTGGCGTCGGTCGCCGTGTAGACGGCCTGGTAAGCCATGCCGCGCACCACGTATTCCGTCACCGGGAATACCGGCATGGAGAAACGCGGCGGCGTCAGTTGCGTGGGCGCCGCCATGTTGACGAAGTCCACATCGACCGCCGCGCCTTCGGCACCGGTGAATTTGAGGTAGATGATGTTGTCGCCCAGCCGCCTGCCGGCGGTTGCCGCGCTCGCGCTGTCCGGCACGATGTAGCGCCATTGGCCGCCGGTGTCGGGCACCGTCATCTCGCACCACGGCTTGGCGCCCTCGGTCGCGCTGGCGGCCAGCCTGGTGACGGCGTTGGTGCGCACCATGATGCCCACCGGGGCGTACTTGCTGCGGTCGGCATAGCCTATGTCGTGGAACACCACGGTGGCGCCGGATGGCGTCAGCTGGGCGCGGCCATAGGTGCGATCGCCTTCGGTCGCCACGCGCCAGTCGCCGTTGAGGAAGATAGCCTTGCGCTCCGTTTCGAGCATCCCTGTGCTGGCCGGCAGCGGGATGCCGCTCAGCGCCCTGGGCAAGGTCAGGAAGGCCTCGGCGCCCATGTCCTTGTTATTGGGCGACGCCTGCCCCCAGGGCGTGACCGGACCGTTCGCGTGGGCGGCCGCCGTCGCCAGGTAGGGCGCCACGGTGTCGACGTCCACGCCCTCCTCGTACTTGTAGACGTTGTAGACCTCGGGGATGCCTTCGACCTGATTCAAGCGCCCCCGGTACGCCTCGGAGATGCCCGAGGTGCCGCCGCTGGTGTCGGCCCACGGCGTGCTGTAGCCCAGCATGAAGCGGGCGTAGGCATCGGCCCCCATCAGCACGCGGTTGCCACCGAACTTGTAGACGCTGACGGCGTCGCCGGCGCTGGACGGCTTGCCGCTGTACGGGTCCACCTTGGTCCCCTGCGAGGTCACCAGGCGCAGCAGGCCGATCAGGTTGTCGACGTTGTCGCCGCCATGGGCCTGGTCGCGCATCATCTCCTGGATCTGATAGAACGGGTAGCCCACCGTGTTGAGCGGATTGTCGGTGTCGATCAAGGGGATCAGGGGCAGGATGCCGCCGTTGATGTCCGGGCGGGTCGAGCTGGCGTTGACCGTCAGCCATTCCACCGTTTCGTCGTAGCGGGCGCGGTTGTCGGTGAAGATGGCGCCGGCCAGCCGGCCCACGATCGAATATACATGCTGGTTCATGAAGCGCTCATTGCTGGCGAAGAAAGTGCGCTCCATGGGATCGATCAGGTTGTCCTTGAGCTTTTGCGTGTCGGTGGCGGTCCAGGCCAACGGGTACGCGGCGTAGGTGGTATCGGCCGGCGTGTAGCGCATGATCTCCGCCGCCAGCAGCATGCGGAACAGCGGCACGCCGGTGTGGATGTGGGCGTCCGCGAAATAGGCGTAGCCGTTGGGATTCATGTTGCTCCAGGTGCGCAGGATGCGCATCGCGTTGCGGCGATACTCGTTCTGGCCGGTCATGTAGTACAGCAGCGATTGCGTCAGCGCGCCCTGCGAATCGTTGATCAGGCGGGTCTGGCCGGTGCCGTTGTTGAAGTTCGGCGTGTTGGGCGTATCGACCTTGGTGGCGTCGCGGTTGGTCGGCTGCAGGTTGATGTTGGCGTAGTTGCAGCAGACCGTGGCGAGGGTGTTGTAGTAGGTCTTGTACGGCTCGACGTCCGCCCTGACCTGCTGGCGCGCGTACTCGAGCTGCTCTAAGGTGAAGCCGAGCGCGGGATGCTTGAAGCCGGCGTCGCTGACCGACGGCTGGGCCTGCGGTGTGGCGACGAAGCTGATGGCCGTTGCCGGCGCGGTGGAAAAAAACAGCAGTGTCGACGCTACCGCGACCCACAGTCTGATGCGGCGATGGGCCGGTGCTGGCGTCCTCTGCCGCTGGACGCCCTGAAGTGATTGATTATCCATATGTCTCCTTATAGTTAGAAACGCTGATGCCAGGTACAAACCTCTATAAAACCGCGCCAATGTTATCGATAACAAATCACCGCGAAAAAAAACCGGAAGCGCGACCCGGACTGCCGGAGGTGGCATGAATGTCCCCAACGGCAAATAAAAGTTATCGATAACAATTTTTGACGTGAACAACGGTGAAATTGGTTTAAAGAGTAGAGAATTTACCATGGGACACTGGATTTTCTGTAGCTAAAAAGCAACAACATACGCGGCAGACGGCGATCTCAGGCTTGTTCTGGCGATCTTTTTTGGCGCGGCTCAGGTTGAAAAACCCCGCGGCGGACATTATGCTGGATGAACCAATCCACCTGCCAGGAGGTTTCCATGCAACGAACAGCGCTCGTTACCGGTGGCAGCCGGGGGCTGGGCAAGGCCATTTCCATCGCATTGCAGGCCTCGGGCCATCGGGTCGCGGCGGTCTACCGCAGCAATGCGGACGCGGCCCGCACATTCTCCGAAGCGACCTCGATTCCCGTGTTCCAGTGGGATGTCGGCGATTTCGACGCGTGCCGCGACGGCATCGGCATGGTCGAGCGGCAACTGGGGCCGATCGATATCCTGGTCAACAATGCCGGCATCACGAGCGACGCGGTGCTGCACCGCATGACGCCGGCCCAGTGGCGGCAGGTCATCGACACCAATCTCGGTTCCATGTTCAACATGTGCCGCCTGCTGATCGAAGGCATGCGCGCGCGCGGGTTCGGCCGCATCATCAACATCAGTTCGGTCAATGGCGAGAAGGGCCAGGTCGGTCAGACCAACTACGCCGCCGCCAAGGCGGGGGTTCTCGGCTTCACCAAGGCGCTGGCGCTGGAGGGGGCGCGCAAGAACATCACGGTCAACGCGGTCGCGCCCGGCTATTGCGACACCGACATGGTGGCCGCGGTAGGGGCCGAGGTGTTGCAGCAGATCGTCAGCGCGATCCCCGTCGGCCGCCTCGGCACGCCGGCGGACGTGGCGCGCCTGGTGGCCTTCCTCGCCGACGACGCCGGCGGCTTCATCACCGGCGCCACCTTCGACGTCAACGGCGGACAGCACATGGGCTAGCGGACCGGACACGCCATTGGTTGCCGGAGTGCCTCAAATGGTCACGCTCACCGTCAACGGCATATCGGTCGAGGTCCAGGACGGCGCCACCTATCTGGACGCCGCCCGCGCGGCCGGCGTGCACATCCCCACGCTGTGCTTTCACCCGCGCCTGCCCTCCCACGCCGTCTGCCGCATGTGCCTCGTCGAGGTCGCGGGCCAGTCGCGCCCGCAACCGGCTTGCATCACGCCGGCCAAGCCGGGGGACGTTGTCGAGACGGCGTCGAGCCAGTTGCGGCAATTCCGCGCCCTCGACGCCCAGTGGTTGCTGGCGCGCCATCCGAACGATTGCATGCGTTGCGAGGTCAACGGGTCTTGCCAGTTGCAAAACCTGGTCGCTGAAAATCAATGGGAAGATCGCTGGGAGACGATCCCCGCGGGCCCGGCCCGGCACCCGGAGCACAGGCTGAGCGATCACACCTCGCCGAGCATCTGGCGCGACCTGTCGAAATGCGTCGAATGCGGCCTGTGCGTGGAGGCGTGCGGCGAAAGCGGGCAGGCGCAACACGTGATCGGCTTCGCCGAACGCGGGTCGGAGCGCTTGCCGGTCACCGTTTTCGACCGTCCGCTGGCCAACAGCCGGTGCATCTCGTGCGGTCAATGCACGCAGGCGTGTCCGGTCGGCGCCCTCGTCGAGGCCCCGCACTGGCACGAGGTCTTGCGGGTCCTGGGCGAACGCCGCCGCGTCTCGGCGGTCCAGGTCGCGCCGGCCACGCGGGTGGCCATCGGCGAGGAATTCGGCATGGCGCCCGGCAGCGTGAGCACCGGAAAAATGATCCACGCGCTGCGGCGGTTGGGTTTCGATTACGTGTTCGACAGCAATTTCGGCGCCGACCTGACCATCATGGAGGAAGCGACGGAATTTCTGACCCGTCTGAAAACGCGGCCGGACGGCGCCGGCAAGCTGCCGCTGTTGACGTCCTGCTGTCCGGGATGGGTGAACTGGGTCGAAATCAACCGGCCCGATCTGCTGCCATACCTGAGCACATCCAAATCGCCCCAGCAAATGCACGGCGCGTTGACCAAACGCGGCGCGTTCGCGCGCGCGCTCGGCCCCGAGTTCGCCGAGGGCAAGGCGGAGCCGTACGTGGTCAGCGTCATGCCCTGCACCGCCAAGAAGGACGAGGCGGTCCGGCCCGGCATGTCCGGCGACATCGACCATGTCGTCACGACGCGCGAACTGGCCAGGATGATCAAGGCGCGCGGCATCGCCTTCCACGCCTTGCCGGCGGACGGCGAGTTCGACCATCCGCTGGGCGCGAGCACCGGCGCCGCGCAGATCTTCGCCGCGTCGGGCGGCGTGATGGAGGCGATGGCG
>DATMSN010000071.1:0-13416 GCA_035565375.1 Duganella sp.
GTAGCCGATGTTCAGGCCCTTGCCGATGGTGGCGTCGCCGGTCAGCGGCGCCAGCTCGCCGGCGATGGTCTTGATCAGCGTCGACTTGCCGGCGCCGTTCACGCCCAGCAGGCCGATACGCTGGCCGATCTGCAGCGAGAACTTGATGTTGTTGACGATGGTCTTGTGCGTGATCTCGCCGGTCTGTTCGTTCTCGATCTTGTAGCCGGCGTCGACGTCCTCCATCACCAGCAGCGGATTCGGTGCGCTCAGCGGTTCGCGGAATTCGAACGAGAATTCGGCGGCGGCGCGCAGCGGCGCCAGTTCCTCCATCTTGGCCAGCGCCTTCATGCGGCTCTGCGCCTGGCGGGCCTTGGAAGCCTGCGCCTTGAAGCGGTTGACGAACGATTCCAGGTGGGCGCGCTTGCGCTGCTGCTTTTCCAGCGCGCCGGCGGCCAGGATCATCTGCGCCGCGCGCTGGCGTTCGAACGACGAGTAGTTGCCCGAATAGCGTTTCAGCTTGCGCTCGTCGATGTGCACCACCACGTTGACCACTTCGTCGAGGAAGTCGCGATCGTGGGAGATGATCAGCAGGGTGCCGGCGTAGCGTTTGAGCCAGTCCTCGAGCCAGATGATCGCGTCCAGATCCAGGTGGTTGGTCGGTTCATCGAGCAGCAGCAGGTCGGAGGGGCACATCAGCGCCTGCGCCAGATTCAGGCGCATGCGCCAGCCGCCGGAGAAGCTGGCCACCGGCTGCTGCATCTGGTCGATCGTGAAGCCCAGGCCGAGCAGCAGCTGCTCGCCGCGCGACTGCACGGTGTAGGCGTCGGCGTCGGCCAGCGCGCTGTAGATCTCGCCGATGGCGATGCCGTTGTCGGACGATTCGGGCTCCGATTCCAGGCGCGCCAGTTCGGCTTCCAGCTTGCGCAGGGTGACGTCGCCGTCGATGGCGTAATCGAGCGCGGCGCGGTCCAGCGGCGGCGTTTCCTGCGCCACGTAAGCGACGCGCCATTTGGCCGGGAAGTCGATCTCGCCCTGGTCCGGGTGCAGCTCGCCGCGCATCATCGCGAACAGGCTCGATTTGCCGGCGCCATTGGCGCCGATCAGGCCGATCTTGTCGCCCGGGTTCAGTGTGACATCGACTTGTTCCAACAGCGGCTTGGTGCCGCGCATCAGACTTACTTGTAAAAAGCGGATCATCTTGTTCTTCTACGTTTGAACCCCGGCGAACCGGGGTCGTACCCCGTGCGGGGTACGACCCCACGCGGGCGGGGTACGGGTTTGGTTTACAGTTTGAGCTGGTCGGCGGTCAGCAGGAATACCATGTCGTCGCCGGCGCTGGTGGTGAGCCAGGTCAGGCCCAGCGCGCCGAATGCGGCTTCGGCGAATTCGCGTTCGTTGCCGATTTCGACGATCAGGATGCCGTCATCGGTCAGGCGCTCGGCGGCGCCGGCGACGATCTTGCGCACCAGGTCCATGCCGTCGCTGCCGCCATCGAGGGCGATCTGCGGTTCGGCCAGGTATTCCTTCGGCAGCTTGGACATCGAGCTCGAATTGACGTACGGCGGATTGGTGATAATCAGGTCGTACTTCTTGTCCGGCACATTGGCGTACAGGTCCGACTGGATCAGGGTCAAACGGTCTTCCAGCTTGTAGGTGGCGACGTTTTTCTTCGCCACTTCCAGCGCGTCGGCCGAAATGTCGACCGCGTCGACGTGGGCGTCGGGGAAGGCGTCGGCCAGCATGATGGCCAGGCAGCCGGAGCCCGTGCACAGTTCCAGCACGTTGTTGATGTTATCCGGCTGGTTGACCCACGGCGCGAAGTAGTCGGGGATCAGTTCCGCGATGAAGGAGCGCGGCACGATCGTGCGTTCGTCGACGTAGAAGCTGTAAGTGCCCAGCCACGCCTCGTTGGTGATGTAGGCGGCCGGCACGCGGTCGACGGTGCGGCGGTCGATCACCGCCAGCACCGACGCGACTTCCTCCGGCAGCAGCCGGGCGTCCAGGAACGGTTCCAGCTTGTCGAGCGGGAGCTTGAGCGTGTGCAGGATCAGATAGGCCGCCTCGTCGAAGGCCTCGACGCTGCCGTGGCCGAAGAACAGCTGGGCGGTGTTGAAGCGGGTGACGGCATAGCGCAACAGGTCGCGCGGCGTGGTGAAAGGAGTCGTGTTCATGGTTATCTCGGTAAAACGGTAATCGGTTCGCGCACGCCGCGCAGTCAGGCCAGCAGGTTTTCCAGTGTTCGGCGATAGATATTCTTCAGCGGATCGACAAAACGCAGCTCGATATGCTCGTCGATCTTGTGGATACTTGCGTTGGGAGGCCCGAATTCTATCACTTGGGGGCAGATCTGAGCGATAAAGCGTCCATCCGAGGTGCCGCCGGTGGTCGACAGTTCGGTGTCCACGCCGGTTTCGGACTTGATCGCCGCCGACAGCGCGTCGCTCAGGGTGCCGCGCGGGGTCAGGAACGGCAGGCCGCTCAGCGCCCATTTCAGGTCGTAGTGCAGACCGTGCTTGTCGAGGATCGCGTGCACGCGGCGCTTCAGCTCCTCGTGGGTGCTGGCGGTCGAGAAGCGGAAGTTGAAGTCGATGACCATCTCGCCGGGAATGACGTTGTTGGCGCCCGTGCCGCCATTGATATTGGACATTTGCCAGGACGTCGGCAGATAGTATTCGTTGCCGGTGTCCCAGACCTCGGCCACCAGCTCGGCCAGCGCCGGCGCGGCCAAGTGGATCGGGTTCTTGGCCAGCTGCGGGTAGGCGATGTGGCCCTGCACGCCCTTGATCGTCAGCTTGCCCGACAGCGAACCGCGGCGGCCGTTCTTGATAACGTCGCCCAGCGTTTCGTCGGAGGTCGGCTCGCCGACGATGCAGTAGTCCAGCGTCTCGCCGCGCTCCTTGAGGATATTGCAGACGACGACGGTGCCGTCGGTGGCCGGGCCTTCCTCGTCGCTGGTGATCAGGAAGGCGATCGAGCCTTTGTGGTCCGCGTGCGCGGCGACGAACTCCTCGCAGGCGACGACGAAGGCGGCGATGGAGGTCTTCATGTCGGCGGCGCCGCGGCCATACAGCTTGCCGTCGCGGTGGGTCGGGGTGAAGGGCTGCGAGCGCCATTGCTCGACCGGTCCGGTGGGCACCACGTCGGTATGGCCGGCGAACACCAGCAGCGGCGCGGTCGTGCCCTTGCGCGCCCACAGATTGGTCACGCCGTTCGATTCGATCACCTCGCAGACAAAGCCCAGCGGCGACAGCAGGTCGATCAGGTGCCGCTGGCAGCCCTTATCGTCCGGGGTGACAGAGGAGAGGGCGATCAGTTTTTCGGTCAGCGCCAGGGTCTTTGAAGGTGTCATGATTGAAGATCAGAGATTGAAAATTTGTTTGTACTGGGCGTCCGAGAAGCTGACGGCGAAGGTGCCGTCCTTGTCGAGCACCGGGCGCTTGATGACGGAGGGGTTCTCCAGCATCAGCGCGATGGCCGCTTCGTCGTCGACGATGGAGGCCTTGCGCTCGTCGGACAATGCGCGCCAGGTCGTGCCCTTTTTATTCACCAGCACATCACGCGACAGGTGTTTGAGCCAGCCGGCGACGATGTCGCGGGTCAGGCCCTGCTTTTTGAAGTCGTGGAATACAAAATCCTGCTGCTGGTCGGCCAGCCATACGCGGGCTTTTTTGACGGTGTCGCAGTTGGGGATGCCGTAGAGGGTGATTTTCATGTGCTTGTGGTGTCAGGCGAAAGGCCGACAGAATACCATGGGCCGCTAGTGGAGGATACGGGCCGGTGCCGAAGGCGTGGCACGCTGGTATAACAATTTGATATTGCTACTTATCGAATTGGCATTGGTGGTCCGTGCGTCCGCTGCCTACTATGGATCGGTTGTCGTACAACTAAACCAGGAGCCGTGGGATGGAATTGCCGAACAAGCCGACCAAAGAACAGATCCGTCAGTATATGAGCGAACGTTTGGCGCAACAGTGCTCGCCGCCGTCGACCGGGGATATCCGCCGGCAGCTTGGTTGGGGTTTGGTGCCGTCCACCGAGGAGGAGCGTGAACCATCCGACGCGCGGCCGCGCCGCTGAGCGGACGTGCCCTCAGGTATCGAGCGTGAACTCGGTGAAGGACGTCTCGTCGGGAGGAGGCTTGGCCTCCGGTTCGGCCTTGGCGGCTTTGCTGTCGGGGCCATTATTCAGTAGCCACAGCAGGTTGGTGGCCGAATCGGCGTTGGCCAGGGCCTCCTCCTGGCTGACCAAACCGTCCTGCACCAGCTTGAGCAAGGCCAGTTCGAACGACTGCGACCCCGGCGACAGGCTTTTTTCCATCGCCTCCTTGATCTGGCCGATGTCGCCTTTTTCGATCAGGTCCGAGATGTAACGGGTGTTGACCATCACTTCCACCGCCGCCGTGCGCGTGCCGCCGTTGATCGAGCGGACCAGCCGCTGCGAGACGATCGCCTTGACCGTCGACGACAGATCCTGCAGCAGCGCCGCGCGGTTCTCGATCGGATAGAAACTGATAATACGATTTAGCGCGTTATAGCTGTTATTGGCGTGCAGCGTGGCCAGCACCAGGTGGCCCGACTGCGCGTAGGCCAGCGCCGCCGCCATGGTCTCCTTGTCGCGGATCTCGCCGATCAGGATGCAATCCGGCGCCTGGCGCATGGAATTGCGCAGCGCCGTGGCGAAATCCCTGGCGTCGCTGCCGATCTCGCGCTGGTTGACGATCGACTTCTTGTTCTTGAACAGGTATTCGATCGGGTCTTCCAGCGTCAGGATGTGGCCCGAGCGCAGCTCGTTGCGGTAGTCCAGCATCGAGGCGATGGTGGTGGACTTGCCGGAGCCGGTCGAGCCGACCAGCAGCAGCAGGCCGCGCTTTTCCATGATCAGGTCCGACAACACCGGCGGCAGCCGCAAATCGGCCAATACGGGGATGGAAGCGGGGACGAAGCGGAAAACGGCGGAGATGGTGCCGCGCTGTTTGAACGCCGACAGGCGGAAGCGACCCAGGTTCGCCACCGAGACGCCCATATTCAGCTCATTGGTGGCGGCCAGTTCGTCCATCTGCGCCGGGGAGGCGATTTCGGCCAGCATGGACTCGATGTTGCCCGGTTCGAGCTTTTGCTGGTTGATGGGAATGAGGTTGCCGTTGATTTTGATGTGCACCGGCGAATTCACCGCGAAGAACATGTCCGACGCGTTTTTTTCCTTCATCAGCTGGAACAAGCGGTCCATGGCCATGATGCGCTCCTCGTTTTTAACCCAGAACCTTGATGCCGGGGTCGGACCCATTAGGTCCGACCCCCTGCCTATGCGTGAGCCACAGACCGCAGAGCCGTCGCAGGGTCGGATCCCGTACAGGGTCCGACCCTGGTTGGCCGTGCGGGTTTAGATCCCGCGCAGCAGTTCGTTGATGCCGGTCTTGGCGCGGGTCTTGGCGTCCACGCGCTTGACGATGACGGCGCAGTACAGCGAGTACTTGCCGTCTGCCGATGGCAGGTTGCCCGAGACGACCACCGAACCCGCCGGCACGCGGCCGTAGGTCACTTCGCCGGTGGCGCGGTCGTAGATCTTGGTCGACTGGCCGATGTACACGCCCATCGAGATCACCGAGTTCTCTTCGACGATCACGCCTTCGACGATTTCCGAACGGGCGCCGATGAAGCAGTTGTCTTCGATGATGGTCGGATTGGCCTGCATCGGTTCGAGCACGCCGCCGATGCCGACGCCGCCGGACAGGTGGACGTTTTTGCCGATCTGGGCGCACGAACCGACGGTGGCCCAGGTGTCGACCATCGCGCCTTCATCGACGTAGGCGCCGATGTTGACGTAGGACGGCATCAGCACCACGTTCTTGGCGATGAAGGAACCGCGGCGCGCGACGGCCGGCGGCACCACGCGGAAACCGCCCTTGGCGAAATCTTCCGGCGTGTAGTTGGCGAACTTGGTCGGTACCTTGTCGTAGAACTGCATGGTGCCGTCGGACGGCATGACCACGTTGTTCTCCAGGCGGAAGGACAGCAGCACGGCTTTCTTGACCCACTGGTTCACCACCCAGTCGCCGGTGGTTTTTTCGGCCACGCGGATGGTGCCGGCGTCCAGGCCCGCGATCACGTGCGAGACCGCGTCGCGCAGTTCAGCGGCGCCGTTGGCCGGGTTGATGTTGGCGCGGTCTTCCCATGCCTGGTCGATGATTTGCTGGAGTTGTTGGGTCATGATGTTCGATCTTATGAGTTGAGGCTTGATTATTTGTTGAGGGCTTTGCAGAAGTCGACGATGCGCTTGGCGGCTTCCAGGCCTTCTTCCGTCTCGGCGACGAGCGCCATGCGGATGCGGTTGCGGCCCGGATTGGCGCCGTGCGCGTCGCGCGCCAGATAGCTGCCCGGCAGTACCGTGACATTATATTCGGCGTACAGGCGCTGCGCGAATTCGGTGTCCGACAGGCCGGTGCGGCTGACGTCCGCCCACAGGTAGAAACCGGCGTCCGGCAGTTCCACCGCCAGGACCTCCTGCAGCAGCGGCGTGATGGCGTTGAATTTCGCGCGGTATTTTTCGCGGTTCTGTTCGACGTGGGTTTCGTCGTTCCAGGCCGCGATCGAGGCAGCTTGCACGGCAGGGCTCATGGCTCCGCCGTGATAGGTGCGGTACAACAGGAATTTTTTCAGTACGTCGGCGTCGCCGGCCACAAAGCCCGAGCGCATGCCCGGCACGTTGGACCGCTTCGACAGGCTGCTGAACACCACCAGGCGCGCGTACGGCTTGTCGACCGTCGACAGGCCCAGCGTGTGGGCCGCCTCCAGCGCGCCCAGCGGCGCCTGATCGCCGTGGAAGATCTCGGAGTAGCACTCGTCGGCGGCGATGATGAAGTTGTAGCGCTCGGACAGGGCGAACAGGTTCTCCCAGTCGGTCAGGGTCAGCACCGCGCCGGTCGGGTTGCCCGGGGAGCACAGGAACAGCAGCGACACGCGTTCCCAGACCGAGGCCGGGATGCTGTCGTAGTCGCAGCCGAAATTGCGGGCCGGGTCGGAGTTGACGAAGTAAGGCTCGGCGCCGGCCAGGTAGGCGGCGCCCTCGTAGATCTGGTAGAACGGGTTGGGACACACCACCAGCGACTTGGCGGCCGGGTCGATCACCGTCTGCGCCAGCGCGAACAGGGCCTCGCGCGAGCCGTTCACCGGCAGCACCTGGGTGGCCGGATTGAGGGCGGGCAGGCCGTAGCGGCGCTCCAGCCAGCCGGCGATGGCGCCACGCAGCGCGTCCGAGCCGATGGTGGTCGGATAGTTGGCCAGGCCGTCGATATTGTCGATCAGCGCCTGCTGGATGAATGCCGGCGTGGGATGCTTGGGTTCACCCATGCCAAGGCTGATCGCCTTGTGGCGCGGGCTGGCACTCACCTGCGCAAACAACTGGCGCAGTTTTTCGAATGGATAGGGTTGCAGCTTTTCGAGATGTGGATTCACGTGGCGGACCGGATGCGGATCGTTGAAAAAGGAACGGCGTAGGTCAGGCATTATAGCGCCTATGGCGCGCCAGGGTCATTCGCCGCGTGGACGCTTTGGCATCAATGCCAAACCGCTAACATGGCGTGATTGATAATTGTGCGATACTCGCCGCACATACAGTAAGAGGGGGACGAATCATGGAGTTGTCGGCGGTGGAACGGGATGAGATGGCGCTGGGTACGGGCGTCAGCCGGCGCGTGATGGCCGCGAGGCTGGCAACGGGCCTGCTCCAGGGCGTGCTGCTGTATTGGCTGTACCGGGCCGGCAAGGATGGCGTCTGGCCGGCCACGGCGCAGTACCTGATGGTGCCGCTGATGATGCTGGCGCTGTTCCTGCCGGTGCTGCTGGTGTCCACGCTGGGCCATATGTCCGCCCGCAAGGGAACCGCCTGGCTGGTGGCTGCGGCGCTGGTGATTCTGGCGATGGCGCTGCACGACGCCTGGCGCGGCCACCACGGCTACCCGATGTTCGACAGCCATGCCGGCCGGAGCGTCTATGCGCCGTCGCAGATACTGGCGCTGTGCAGCGTTCCCTTTTTCTTCATCGCCCAGTCCCTGGTGCTGTCCGGCGTTCACGATAAGCGTTGGGTGGCCGGTTACGGCACCTACTTCGAAACCGCATGGAAGCTGGGGGTGCAGCTGCTGTTTTCAGCCTTTTTCGTGGGCGCGCTATTCGTCGTGCTGTTCATGGGCAGCGCGTTGTTCAAGCTTATCAAGTTGAACTTCCTGCAGGAGCTGCTCAAGGAGGCGTGGTTCAATGTGCCGGTGGTCTTCACCGCTTTTTCGTGCGCCATGCATATCACCGATGTGCGGCCGGCGATCGTGCGCGGCATCCGCACGCTGCTGCTGGTGCTGATGTCGTGGATCTTGCCGGTGGCGGCCATCATCGTGACCGGTTTCTTGTGCAGCCTGCCGTTCACCGGATTGCAGGCGCTGTGGGAGACGCGTCACGCCACCTCGGTCCTGCTGTCGGCGGTGGTGGTGCTGGTGGTGCTGATCAACGCGGCGTTCCAGAACGGCGACGCGGTGGCCGGGGTGGCGACGGTCGTGCGCCTGAGCACCCGCGCCGCTTGCATCCTGATATTTCCGCTCACCGTGATCGGCATCTACGCGCTCGCGCTGCGGGTGGCGCAGTACGGCTGGACCAGCGACCGCATCATCGCGGCGGCCTGCCTGCTGGTGGCCAGCTGCTACGCGATCGGCTACGCGTGGGCCGCGTATCAATATGACACCTGGCTGCGTCCTCTCGCCCCTGTCAACGTCACCGCCGCCTTTTTAGTGGTCGCGGTGATGCTGGCGCTGTTTACGCCGATCGCCGACCCGGCGCGTATCTCTGTGAATAGCCAGATGGCGCGGCTTGAAAGCGGCAAGACCGCCGCCGGCCAGTTCGATTTCCGCTATCTGCGGTTCGAGGGTGGCCGTTATGGCAAGGCCGCGCTGGAGCGCCTCAAACAGTGGTCCGCCGGCCCCGATGCGGCGGCGGTGCGCCGTGAGGCGACACTGGCGTTGGCGCTGGCCGACAACCAGCGTTGGCTGCCCCGCAAGCTGGCCGCCGTGCCGATCTCCGTCGAGGAAAATGTCACGGCCTGGCCCTCCGGGTCCAGGCTGCCGGCCAGTTTCGTGTCGCAGAAGTGGGAGGAGGTCGCCGATGACCGCAAACCCAATTGCCTGAACAGCAAAAAGGGCAGATGCGATGGCTTCATGATCGACATGACCGGCGATGGCGCCAACGAAGTGCTTCTGATCGACATCGACAGTGGCGATAACGCGCTGATGGCGCAAGGTCCCGACGGCAGTTGGGGTTCGATCGGGTCGCTCAACTACCAATATTCACGCTGCAAGCCTTTGCTCGACAAGCTTAAAAGCGGTGAATTCAGCGTGGTCGCCCCAAGGGTGAAGGAGTTGGAAGTGGGCGGACAGCGCGTGGGCGTGCTTGTGCGTCCGGAGCTGTCCCAAGCCGGTTGCAAGGAGATCAAATAGCGCCTGGAGAAAAAGGTACTGAAGGCTGGTGCCACACCTGCTGCGCCACGCGCATCATGTTGCGGCCCATGACGAGCGCCGTCTCCTGGTCGCTCATGCCGATCTTGCGCAGGGCGCCGGCCAGCTCGCGCCACACTTCCGGCGGCGTGAAGGCTGGCGGTTGGTCGGCGCGATAGCCAGCCGACGCCGGCCACCAGTAGCCCGGGTCGAAGTCCCCGGGCGGCGTGTCGTCCAGGCCTGGCTGCTGGAAGCAGATATCGAGGCCGATGCCCACATGCGATACGCCCACCAGATCGGCGATGTAGGCGACATGCCGCGCGACGTCATCGGCGCCCGGTTTGTCGGCACCAAGGAACCACGAGAGGCCCGATACGCACACCACGCCGTTGGTGTCGGCGCAGGCGCGGATTTGTTCGTCGGTGACGTTGCGCCCGTGGGACGCCAGCGCGTACGCGTTCGTGTGGCTGAAGATCACCGGCTTCGACGACGCGGCCATGATATCGAGGCTGCACCTGCGGCCCGTGTGCGAGCAGTCCATCAGCATGCCGGCGTCGTTAATCGCCTCCACCATGCTGTGTCCCAGTGGAGTGAGTCCGCGCGGCAGGTCGTGGCAGCCGTCGGCGACGTTGTTGTTGCGGTTGTAGGCCAGGTGGATCTGGCGCACGCCCAGCTGCGCGTACAGCGCCACCATTTCAGGCTGGTCCAACAGCGGCATCGCCCCCTCCAGATCGAAGGTGATCGCCATGCGGCCGTCGGCGGCGGCCTTGATGATGTCGTCCACGCTGGAGACCAGCGTATAGCGTTCCGGTTCGGCGGCGATGGTGGCGCGGTAGCCGGCGATCACCGACATCACTTGCGGGACGGGGTTCATGTCGCCGCCCACGTTCAGCGAGACGTAGTTCACGCCGGCCGCGTGCAGCTTGCGCACTGGCGTGAAGTCGGCGTGTGGATGCTGCGGCAGGCAGGCATGGGCGTCCCAGTTGATCATGGCGGCTTCTTTGTCAAAAAGCTCACTCTAACCGACAATCGCGGGGCATGCCAAGGGGTGGCGCTTGCCGCATGCTTTATACTGTTGGCCTATTCACACGCTTACCACATAGGCCAACATGTCATTTTCTTCGCTGGGCCTTGCTCCCTCCCTGATCAACGCGGTCACCGAAATCGGTTATCTGGAGCCGACGGCGATCCAGAGCGCCGCCATTCCCGCCATTTTGCGCGGCGAGGACGTGCTGGGCGCGGCGCAGACCGGTTCCGGCAAGACCGCCGCCTTCGCGCTGCCGTTGCTGCAAGCGTTGCTGGACAACCGCAGCGGCCCGCGCCAGCTGCATGGCCTGATCCTGGTGCCGACGCGCGAGCTGGCGGCGCAGGTGGGCGAGTCGGTGCGCAAGCTGGCGGCGCATCTGTCGATGCAGATCAAGGTGTCGATCGTGTTTGGCGGCGTGTCGATCAATCCGCAGATGATGGCGCTGCGCGGCGGCGCCGACATCGTCATCGCCACGCCGGGCCGTCTGCTGGACCTGATCGACCATAACGCGCTGAAGATATCGCGCACCGCGATGCTGGTACTGGACGAGGCGGACCGCCTGCTGGACCTGGGCTTCAGCGAAGAATTGAACCGCATACTGGAACTGCTGCCCAAGCAGCGCCAGAACCTGTTCTTCTCGGCGACGTTCCCGCCGGCGGTGCAGGCGCTGGCCGACAGCATGCTGCATCAGCCGACGCGCATCGAAGTGCTGTCCGAACCACTCAGCAAGCCCGATATCGACCAGCGCGCGATCATGGTCGACGTGGCGCGCCGTACCATGCTGCTCAAACACCTGATTCAGGAACAAAAGTGGAGCAGGGTGCTGGTGTTCGTCGCCACCAAATACGCGGCCGAGCATGTGGCGGACAAATTAAATCGCAACGGCATCCGCGCCGGCGCCTTCCACGGGGAATTCAGCCAGGGCGCGCGCACCGAGGTGCTGGGCGACTTCAAGGCCAGCCGGTTGCAGGTGCTGGTGGCGACCGACGTTGCCGCGCGCGGCATTGACATCGCGCGCCTGCCGGCGGTGGTCAATTACGATTTGCCCCGCTCCGCCGTCGATTACACCCATCGCATCGGCCGCACCGGCCGTGCCGGCGAGAGCGGCGTGGCGATCAGTTTCGTCAGCGCCGAGACGGAGCAGCATTTCCGCCTGATCGAAAAACGCCAGGATATCCTGCTGCCGCGCGAGCGGATCGCCGGCTTCGAGCCGGTGGAGACGCTGCCGCCACCGCCGGCCGGCTCGGTCACCGACACCGTCAACGGCGGCGTCAAGGGCAAACGCAAGAGCAAGAAGGACAAGCTGCGGGAAGCCGCGGCCCGCGACGGCGGCGTAGCCGTCGGCGAATAAACGGTTCGAAAATCGCCCTCAAGCGCCGGTGCGTTTAGGGTTGTGGCCTTGTTTTTTCAGCGCTTCCATCACCAGGTCGCAATGATCGCCCTGGATCTCGATCACGCCGTCCTTGACGGTGCCGCCGGAGCCGCAGGCGCCGCGCAGCTGCTTGCCCAGTAGCGCCAATGCGATGGCGTCGAGCGCCAGCCCCTTGACCAGGGTGACCGTTTTGCCGCCCCGCCCCTTGGATTCGCGCGACACCTTGACGTTGCCGTCGCCCGCCGGCTTGGCTTTGGCGGCGGCTTTGCAGGCGCAATCGGCAAGCGGCTTGCCGCAATCCGGGCAGATGCGGCCCGTTTCGGTCGAATATACCAGCCGGGTGCTCATGGTTTGTCCTCCAGTAGTCGTGGCATCAGAATATTGAAGAAGCGTTTCTGGTCCGACGCCAGGCATACGGCCGCATTCGGCGTGCCGGCTTCCTCGCGGGTATAGCCGTCATCGGTGACGACGATGCGCAGCGGCGTGGTCGGGCAGGTATCGGGATCGATCATCCAGGTCACGGGGACGACGTCGAACAGCGACGGCATGTTGCTCGACCACGGCTGGTAGGCGTCGATCCATTGGTGGTACATCAGCGCCAGCGCGTCGGTGACCGGGGAGCCGTGGCCGAGCAGGGCGTTGCGCTCCACCTCATCGAGACGGATCTGCGTCGAGTCGAGCGGCATCATCACGATCGGCACGCCGGACTTGAACAGTTTTTGCGCGCCGGCGATATCGGAGGCGATGTTGTATTCCTTGTCCGCGGGCCGCGACGGCACGTACTGCGATTTGCGGTAGCCGGCGCGCACCGAGCCGCCCATCATCGCCACCTGTTTCAGTTTGCCGAAGGTGGCCGGGTCGCGCTCGATCGCGGCGCCGACGTTGGTCAGCGGGCCGAGCGCCAACAGCGTGATCCGGCCCGGCTGGCGCCTGATCTGGTCCAGCATGAAATCCACCGCCGCCACCTTGGCCGGCAGCTTGCCGCGCCGGGCGTAGCGCGCCTGCGTGAACGGCTGCGGATTGCCGGCGCTGGCGATGCCTTGTGCCACGGGGATGTCGCTGTGGCCCGTCTCGCGCAGCAAGCGTTCCAGCAGTTGCGCGCGCAGCGCGGTGTCGCCCCATGCGGTGGTGATGCCGACGATCTCGATCTCCGGGCTTTGCAGCAGCAGCGCCAAAGCGAAGGAATCGTCGATGTCGTCGCCGATGTCCATATCGACGATGACCTTGAGCCGCTCGGCGCAATGGGCCGGCGGCGCCAGCATGGTGGCGCACGACAGCGCCAGTATGGATAACAGGCCGCGCAGCGGTCGGGAGAGGGAATAAGCCATGGTCGGTCCGGGTCGTTGGATGCGCGATTCTAGCAGAGGGCCGCGGCTGCTGTTATCGATGAAGCCTTGCTGCTCCCGAGATGCTGTTGAATCGGGTGTGCTGGCCACCGGCGCCGGCAAGCCGTTCCACGCCAAGTTTACGGTCGTTCGCTTACCAGGTCGATGCGGCGTTTGATGCGTTGGGCTTCTGCGGCGTCGCCGGCCTGCTCGGCGCGCATGGCCTGCACGCCGAGCCACG
>DATMSN010000072.1:0-5392 GCA_035565375.1 Duganella sp.
CGATCTCCGAGCGCGCCACGGCGGCGACGATGTCCGGCGCGCCCGGCACGACGAGGGTATCGATGTGGACGCCCGCGAAGGCGTCGAGCGGCTCGGTCTGGAACCCGACGCCCTCGAGGGTCTGCACCAGGCCGCCGTCGACGCTGACGGTGTGGCGCGCGTAGCCGGGCAGGCCGCGCTCCTCCATGAATTTCGAGGCGCACCAGAATACGGTTTGCGGCCCGGCGATATCGAGCATGCACATGCCGGGAAAGCCGACAAACAGCACCACGCGTGCGGGTCCGGACGGCGGCGGGGGTGGGGTCGCGGTCATGTTCATGCCTTCAATGGATATCGCGCAATTTGCCCGCGCAAAACCCCGGCCGGGACGCGCGGGGCCACAACTAGGACAAACCGAGTCGGAGTTAAGTATAGCACCGCCGGCGCGCTTGCCACACACGGTGAAAGCGCCTACCATCGAATTACGATCCATCGAGTCCGAGTTTTCATGTCACACATCAGTACCGCCGTCGAATACGGCTTGCATTGCCTGCTATTGCTCGCCACGGCCGAAGACGCCGCGCCCGAAACCAGCGCCCGCGACCTGGCCGAGCTGCAAGGGGTGTCGCCCGACTATGTCGCCAAGCTGTTCACCAAGCTGGGCAAGGCGGGACTGGTGCGCGCCACCGAGGGCGCGCGCGGCGGCTACACGCTGGCCAAACCGCTCGACCAGATCAGCGTGCTGGCGGTGGTGGAGGCGATCGATGGCAGGAAGGATCTGTTCGCCTGCCGGGAAATCCGCGCCCGCTGCGCGGTGTTCGAAGGCGAGCCACCCCGATGGGCGACCCAGGGCGTGTGCTCGATCCACGCGGTGATGCTGGCCGCCGAACAAAGCATGCGCGAGGTGCTGGCCCGGCATACGCTGGCCGATCTGAGCCGGCGCGTCGACGCCAAGGCGCCCGCGGGCTTTTCCTCCTCGGTGGTGAACTGGCTGGAGCGGCGGCGTTAGGTCGCGACCGATATCCATTTCGATATCGGATATGCAAGAAACTTCATTGGACCGCCGCCGCGAATCGGCCTACCGTCGGCCGACCACCCCGTTCCGACGAGAGAATAACAATGAAGAGACTCCTCACCGCCCTGAGCCTCGCGGCCAGTGTGCAACTGTGCTTTGCCGCCTCCCCTACCCCGACCCCGGTCAAGCTGACGGTCGACGCGGCCCGGGCCATCGGGCCGATGACGCCGATCTGGGCCTGGTTCGGCTACGATGAACCGAACTACACCACCGCGCCCAACGGCAAGAAGCTGCTCGGCGACATCGCCGCGCTGAGCCCGGTCCCGGTGTACGTGCGCGCGCACAACCTGATGACCTCGGGCGACGGCAGCTACGCGCTCAAATGGGGGTCGACCGATATGTACAGCGAGGACAAGGACGGCAAGCCGGTCTACAACTGGACCATCATCGACCAGATCTTCGACACCTATATCGAACGCAAGATGAAGCCGCTGGCGCAGATCGGCTTCATGCCGCGGGCGCTGTCGCAGCGCCCGCTTCCATACCAGCATCGCTGGAAGCCGGGCACGCCCTACCAGGAGATCCTGACCGGCTGGGCCACGCCGCCGAACGATTACGACAAATGGGCCGAGCTGATCTACCAGTGGGTCAAGCACAGCGTGGCGCGCTACGGCCAGCGGGAAGTGGAAAGCTGGTACTGGGAGGTGTGGAACGAACCGGACGGCCTGTATCTGATCGCGCCGGACACCAAGCTCGAATACTTCAAGATGTACGATTACGCCGCCGACGCCGTCAAGCGCGCGCTGCCGACGGCGCGCATGGGCGGACCGCACACGGCCGGGGCGGGCCGCTTCATGGACGACTTCCTGGAGCACTGCCTGCGCGGCAAGAACCACGCGACCGGCAAGACCGGCGCGCCGCTGGACTTCGTGGCCTTCCACGCCAAGGGCGCGCCCAAGCTGGTCGACGGCGTGGTGCGGATGGGCATGAACACCCATTTCAAGCACCTCGACGAAGGCTTCGCCATCATTGAAAAATATCCCGAACTCAAAGGCGTTCCGGTGATCATCGGCGAATCCGATCCGGAGGGCTGCGCCGCCTGCGGCATGCAGACCAACCCGGAAAACGCCTACCGCAACGGCACCTTGTATTCGAGCTATACGGCGGCCTCGATCGCGCGCGAATTCGATCTGGCCGCCAGGCGCGGCGTCAACCTGATCGGCGCGGTCAACTGGTCGTTCGAGTTCGAGGACCAGCCGTGGTACGCCGGCTTCCGCGACCTGGCGACCAACGGCGTCAACAAGCCGGTGCTGAACGTGTTCCGCATGTTCGGCATGATGACCGGCGAGCGGGTGGCGGTGGGCGGCGACCAGGCCTACGACGCGGCGCGCATCCTGGCCGACGGCGTGCGCGGCGCCCGCACCGACATCAACGCGCTGGCGACGCGGGACAAGCACAGCATCGCGGTGATGGTGTGGAACTACCACGACGACGACGTCATCGACGCCGGCTCGCCGGTGGAACTGCGCATCGCCGGCATTCCCGCCAGGCAGGTGACGCTGCGTCACTTCCGCGTCGACAACGACACCAGCAATTCCTACAGCGCGTGGAAACGCATGGGCGCGCCGGCCAAGCCGACGCCCGCCCAGATCGCCGCGCTTCAACAGGCCAGCGAACTGGCGCAACTAGGCGCCACCTCGACGGTAAAGACGGAAGATGGCCGCGCGCTGGTGAAGATGCAACTGCCGCGCCAGGCGGTATCGCTGGTCGTCCTGAGCTACGAGTAACCCCGCCCGCCGGAACCGCATCCTCGGGGCCTGCGGCGCCTGCCTTCCAACGGTTCCACGCCATACATGCGCCGCCGTCGAAGCACGTACTGCGGCGCCTGCGTTCCAACGGTACCACGTAGGGCGGATTAGGCGGAACGCCGTAATCGGCCATGCATGCGCCGCCGAGACGCATGCATGGCCGATTACGCTTCGCTAATCCGCCCTACGTGATTCACCGTGATGCGGAAGAACGCTGGCGACGACCTAGTTCGCGATCACGAACGGCCAACCGTCGGCGGTGAAACCGAGCGGATTGATGCCCAGCGTCGGCGCGCCGTTGTTATTGCCGTCGTAATAGTGATACACGAAGGTGGGCCGGTTGTTGTTGCCGGCGTCGGTGAACACGCTGCCGCCGCCCGGACCGATGACGTTGCCGTGGGTGCTGAGCAGGATGGTGCCGCCGCCGGCGGTCAGCGCGACGCCGCCCCGGTCCACATACGGCCCCGTCACACTGGTCGAACGGCCGACGATGGTCCGGTACGGCGACGTGGCGCTGCAGCAGACGTTGATCGGCGCGAAGAAGTAATAGTAGCCGTTGTAGTAATAAATGAACGGTCCTTCCACGGCCGACGTCGGCGAGCCGCGCCGCGCGATCGTATAGACGGTGGTGTTGGTGGTCGATTGCAGCCCGGTGGCCGGATTCAGTTGCATCAGATGCAGGCCGTCGGTCCAGGAGCCCCACGTCATCCACCAGTTGCCGCTGGCGTCGCGGAACGGCGCCGGATCGATGGCGTTGTCGGTCGTCTTTTTGAAACCGGCCGGCGGCGTGTCGTTGCTGGTCCAGGACCTGGTGACGATGCCCTTGTCGGTCCACGGTCCTTGCGGCGCGGAACTGGTGGCGACGCCGATCACCGCCTTGGCCTCCGTGCTCGGCAGGTAAGGTATCGAGTAATACTGGTAATACGTGCCGTTCACCACCATCAGGCTCGGCGCCCAAACGTCGGTGTTGGCGCCGTTGTTCCATCCCTTCGGCGTCTGCAGGCCGCTCCACGACGGGAAATCCGGCCCGATCGGCGGACAGCTCGCGTAGCCGCCCTTCTGCGCGGTGGTGCAGTTGGTGTACGGCGTGAAGGTGTTGAGGTCGGTCGAGGTGGACAGCGTCTGGTGGCTGCCGTAGAGCCAGTATTTGCCGCTCGAATCGCGCAGCATGAACGGGTCATGGACGAACCGGCCCTCGCCGCTGACGGCGCGCGGCGCAGGATACGGACTGGTTTGCGTATTCACCAATTGCCATTCCTGGCAGGCGCAGCCGGTCAAGCCCCACTGGTCGATGGTGGCGGTGTTCAGGTTGCTGGCCTGGAACACCTCCAGATACTTGCCGCTGTTGACGTTCTGGATCAGGAAGTTGCCGCTGGCGGCCTGGGTGACGGTCCACAGGTGGTCCGCGGTGCCGTTGTCGGACCACTGGACGATCTGCCCGCCGTCGGCGGTGGAGGCGTTGGCCACGCCCAGCACCTGGTGCGTGAGCATGTTCTCGATGTTGTACTGGCCATTCCCCATCGGCATGAAGTGCCAGAGGTGGTCGGCGGTGCCGTTGTCGGCCCATTGGATTACCTTGGCGCCGGCGGTCTGGGCGGCGCCGTCGATGCCCAGCACCAAACCGCTGGCGGCGTTCCTGATCTTGTATTGCACGCTGGTGTTCATGGTGATGGCGGCGTGCGCGGAAAAGGCCGAACCCGCCAAACCGGCGAGCAGGGCCATACATAGCAATATGCGCTTCATTATTGTCTCCAAGGATAGTGATTAGGAAGTCCGGAACGATGTCTGAAACCGTGCTTGCCTTGGGGGCTACATCGCCGAACCACGCGTGTCGTCTTTGTTTTTGTCATTGCATGCTACGGCGGTCAAGAAGTTCGCTCCAATCACATTTTTTTCGGCGCCGATACGGGTTTGGATATGGACCAGGTCGCCGCCGACGCGGCCGTCCGCCGTTTCACTCAGCAGCTGAAACCCCGTTTCACATCGCGGTAACGCGCCGCAATTTCTGCCGACTCAGCCATATCATTTTTTGAAAATTCGTTTCACATCCCAAAATTCGCAAACTAAGTATTTGAAATTAAACGTGTAAATTTATGTCCTATGTCTTATATAAGACCTTGATGCGACGCACCAAAGTAGCCTACTATTTAGTCATGGAGTTCGCGACGGAAAACATAGCGGAACTCGACGGATTTTCTCAAACGCGCTTTTTCTTTCAGGAGATACACATGTCCCAATACCAAGACGACATCAAGGCAGTCGCCAATTTAAAAGAACAACAAGGCAGCGCCTGGAACGCCATCAACCCCGAGTCGGCCGCGCGCATGCGCGCCCAGAACAAGTTCAAGACCGGCCTGGACATCGCCAAGTACACCGCCAAGATCATGCGCGCCGACATGGCCGCCTACGACGCCGACCCGTCCAAGTACACCCAGTCGCTCGGTTGCTGGCACGGCTTCATCGGCCAGCAGAAGATGATCTCGATCAAGAAGCACTTCAACAGCACCGACCGCCGCTACCTGTACCTGTCGGGCTGGATGGTGGCCGCGCTGCGCTCCGAGTTCGGCCCGCTGCCGGACCAGTCGATGCA
>DATMSN010000073.1:0-1725 GCA_035565375.1 Duganella sp.
CAACCTGCTGCACCCGCAACTGGCGCCGATGCTGCACCTGGACGACGCGCTGCTCGATCCGATCGAGCATGGCTTCGATCTGACGATCCGGGTGGGCGGCATCCCGGACGTGCACGCGCTGGCCATGCGTCCGCTGGCGCCGTGCCGGGCCGTGTTGTGCGCGTCGCCGGATTATCTGGCGCGGCACGGCGTGCCGCAAACGCCGGAGGATCTGCATGATCACCGCTGCCTGCACTTCAGCCATCTGACCGACGGCACGGCGTGGCATTTCAGCAAAGGGGCGGAGCGGCGCACGGTGCGGGTGCGGGCCGCGTTCGCGGCGAACAATGGATTGGTGCTGCAGCAGGCCGCGCTGCAGGGGCTGGGCATCGTCTACAACACCACGTTCCTGGCCTGGCGCGCGCTGATGGAGGGGACGCTGGTGCCGGTGCTGGCCGACTGGGAACTGCCGCTCAACTACCTGAGCGCGCTGTATCCGGCCAGCCGCCAGCCGTCGCCCAAGGTGCGGGCGCTGATCGATTTCCTGGTGGAGGAATACCAGCCGGTGCCGCCGTGGGACAGCAAGTTGACCGCAACGGACCACGGATACAAGGGCGGATTAGCGGGCGGGGCCCGCTAACCGCCCCACGGGCCCATCGAAGGGGCGGCCTACCTGGCCGGTAGGCCTTAAGAGCGCAGCGTAATCGGCCATGCATGCGTCGTCGGCGGCTGATACATGGCCGATTACGGCGTTCCGCCTAATCCGCCCTTGTGTTTTAGATTAACGCTTAAGCGGTCGCGATCTGCCACGCGCCGTCGCGGTACACCTGCTCGTCGTCCAGATACACGGCCTCGGTCACCGCGAACACGTCGACGTGGTAGCGCGCCTCCTTGCGCTTGAATTGCGGCTTGGCGTACACCCCGTGCTTGGCGCCGAGCGACAGGTGGATGCCGCACATGCGCTCGAAGGTGCCGATGTCGTCGACCATGCGCTCGCGCGAGAACGCGCGGTTCATGCCGAAGCCCAGCTCGCGCAGCCACACCTCGCCCTCGTGCGCGCGGATGATGGCGAGCATGTTGTCGAATTCCGGCGTGGCGTTTTCGGCGCCCACCACGCGGCCTTTTTCAACGATCAACGTCACCGGCGTGGCCGGCTTGTTGACCAGGAAGGCGGTGTCGCCGAACACGAAGATGCGCACCCGCCCGTTGACCGCCTCCAGGTCGCGCGCCTCGGTGAACACCTCGCCCAGCGGGAACTGGCCGCCGACGTTGTTCATGCCGCCGTAGTCGCCGATATTGAGCTTGGCCGCTTCGAACGGCGAGCCGAACACCAGCCGTTCGCCGTCGCCGCTGTCGACCACGCCGTGGCTTGCGCCGTCGATGCGGGCCTTGAGCGCGTGGCCGACGCCGCGATAGTAGGCCGGGTCGTAGGCCAGCGAATCGATGTAGCGCAACCCCTGTTCCCCCGGCATGCGCGACAGGTGCACGTGCTCGATCACCTTCAGCCCGCGCTTGAACAGTTCGATGCGGATGCGGAACGCTTCGAGCCGGAAGCTGGTCGACTGGATCAGCACCACCAGGTCGCCCGCCGCCATGCCGGCGAAGGCGGCCAGCACGTCGTCCGGCGAGACGGTGTCGAAATCGACGAAGCGCGCGTCCGGCACCACGCGCCGGTAGGCCTCGGTCAGCGCCCGGTTGAGGTCGGTGCGGGTGTCGTGGACGATCAGCGCGCCGCGCGGAGATCGG
>DATMSN010000074.1:0-5205 GCA_035565375.1 Duganella sp.
CCAGCTGCCGGTCGACCGACTCGAAGGCCGCGCGCGCGCCCTTCAGCACCAGCGGAAACGCCACCACGGCCGCCGCGATCACCGCCGCCTGCCAGGTGAAGATCAGGTTGATGCCGAAGCTGTCGCGCAGCCAGGCACCGATCACGCCTTCGCGGCCGATCACCACCAGCAGGTAATAGCCAAGCACCGTCGGCGGCATCACCATCGGCAAGGTCAGCAGCGCGTCGAGCAGCTCGCGGCCGGGGAAACGCTTGCGCGCCAGCAGGTAGCCCAGCGCCACGCCCAACACCAGATCGATCAGCGTGGCCCACAGCGCCACCTTCAGCGACAGGCGCAGCGCGATCCAGGCCGGCTCCGAGAAAAAACTATCCAAGCGCGCGCTCCGCCATCACGGACGGCCGAAGCCGTGCCGCGCCAGTATCGCCTGCGCGGCCGGCGCCAGCACGTAGTCGGCAAACTTGCGCCCGGCCGCCGGTTGCGGACCGGCGGCGATCGCGGCGATCGGATAGCTGACCGGGGTCGCGGTCGGCACGGTCGCGATCACCTGCACCTTGTCTTTCTGGACGATGGCGTCGGTGGCGTAGACGAAGCCGGCGTCGACTTCGCCGCGCGCCACGTAATCGAGGCTCTGGCGCACCGACGTGCCGAAGATGACTTTCGGCTCGACCGCCGTCCACAGTTTGGCCTGCTCCAGTGCTTGTTTGGCGTAACGCCCGACCGGCACGCTGGCGGGATTGCCCATCGTGACGCGGCTGACGGCGGCTTTTTGCAAGTCGACGGTGCCTTTCAGCGCCAGCTTGCTGTTGGCCGGGGCGATCAGCACCAGGGTGTTGGTGGCGAAGTCGCGGCGGCTGCCGGCGGCCAGCAGTTTGAGCGACTCGGCCTTGTCCATCGCCTCCTGGTCGGCGGACGCGAACACGTCGACCGGGGCGCCCTTGGCGATTTGCTGGACCAGCGGGTCGGAGGCGGCGAAGTTGAACAGCACCTTGTCGCCGGCGTGGTCCTTTTCGTAGGCCGCGCCGATTTCCTTGAAGGCGTTGGTCAGGCTGGCGGCGGCCGAGACGGTGATGTCGGTCGCCGACGCCGTTGCAAAAGCGGTCGCCAGCAGCGCCGCCATCGTTATCTTCCAAGCCCGCATAGATTTCCTTTTCGTTGAATTTCGCCGGCGGCCTCGATGGCAACCCATGCCACCCGAAGCGCAATATACCTGATTATATAACGAAGCCTCCGCCAGCAGCTTGCAAGAAACTCTTTTATAATTTCAGGAATTACTGAAAATTCAAAACAAAGGAAAACCCATGCCCCCCACACCCGTCGACGTCGCCCCGCTCACCCCGCTGGCCCAGCGCTTCATCATGCATTTCGGCGAAATGGGCAGCCGCTGGGGCATCAACCGCACCGTCGGCCAGATCTACGCCCTGCTCTACGTCAGCGCCAAGCCGCTGAACGCCGACGAGATCGCCGAATCGCTGTCGTTCTCGCGCTCCAACGTGTCGATGGGCCTGAAGGAGCTGCAATCGTGGCGCCTGGTCAAGCTGCTGCACAAGCCGAACGACCGCCGCGAATACTTCGAGCCGCCCAAGGATATCTGGGACATCTTCAAAGCCCTGCTCGAAGAGCGCCGCCGCCGCGAGATCGAGCCGACGCTGTCGATGCTGCGCGACACGCTGCTGGAAACCCCGTCCAACGAGGCCGACCGCGCCGCCCAGGAGCGCATGCGCGAGATGTACAACCTGATCGAGCTGTCGAGCTCATGGTTCGACGACGTCCAGCGGCTGTCGCCGGAAACGCTGGCCTCGCTGATGAAGATGGGTTCCAAGGTCAAGAAGCTGATCGACGTCGGCGAATCCGTGCGCGACACCTTCCGCTTCGGCCGCCGCGAGGACGACAAGTTCGACGCGGCGGCAAGGCCGGAAGACGCCGCCACCGGCAAGGAACGGCCGTGAACCTGCGCCAACGTTACGGCACGCCGCTGGCGCTGGCCATCACGCTGGCGCTCATCGTCAAGGCCCTGATCCTGTACGGCCTGTGGTGGGCGTTCTTTTCCGCGCCGCAGGCCAAACACATGCGCATGCCGACCGCCACGGTCGAACAGCACCTGCTGGCGCCCCCTCCTGCAACACCTCACAACGAAAGTAGAAAATGAGTCCGCTCGACGATGTCGTCAGTTTATCGCGCCTGCAATTCGCCGCGACCGCGATGTATCACTTCCTGTTCGTACCGCTCACGCTGGGCCTGGCCTGGATACTCTTCATCATGGAATCGGTCTACGTCATGACCGGCAAGGAGATCTACAAGGACATGACCAAGTTCTGGGGCAAGCTGTTCGGCATTAACTTCGCCATGGGCGTCACCACCGGCATCACCCTCGAATTCCAGTTCGGCACCAATTGGGCCTACTACGCCCACTACGTCGGCGACATCTTCGGCACGCCGCTGGCGATCGAAGGCATGATGGCCTTCTTCCTCGAATCGACCTTCGTCGGCCTGTTCTTCTTCGGCTGGAACAAGCTCTCGCGCGTGCAGCACCTGGGCGTGACCTTCCTCGTCGCGCTCGGCTCGAGCCTGTCGGCGCTGTGGATACTGATCGCCAACGGCTGGATGAACCACCCGGTCGGCGCCGAATTCAACTTCGAGACCATGCGCATGGAGCTGGTCAGCATCACCGAGGTGTTCTTCAATCCGGTGGCCCAGGTCAAGTTCGTCCACACCGTCGCCGCCGGCTACGTGACGGCGTCGATGTTCGTGCTCGGCATCTCGGCCTTCTACCTGCTCAAGGCGCGCGACGTCAACTTCGCGCTGCGCTCGTTCGCCATCGCGGCCGGCTTCGGCCTGCTGTCGACCCTGTCGGTGATCGTGCTGGGCGACGAATCGGGCTACACCGTCGGCGAAGTCAACCAGGCCAAGCTGGCGGCCATCGAGGCGGAATGGGAGACCCAGCCCGCGCCGGCCGGCATCACCGTGTTCGGCCTGCCCAACGAGCAAACCCAGCGCACCGACTACGCCGTCAAGATTCCGTACGCGCTGGGCCTGATCGCCACGCGCTCGGTGGACAAGGAAGTGCTCGGCATTAAGGAGCTCAAGCAGAACAACGAAGCGCGCATCCGCAACGGCATGCGCGCCTACGCCGCGCTGGAGCGCCTGAAGTCGGGCGACAAATCGCCCGAGGCGCGCGCCGCCTTCACGCGATTGCGGGACGACCTCGGCCACGGCTTGCTGCTGAAGAAGTACACGCCCAACGTCGTCGACGCCACCGACGCGCAAATCAAGATGGCCGCCAACGACACCGTGCCGAAAGTGGCGCCGATGTTTTGGTCGTTCCGCATCATGGTCGGCCTGGGCCTGCTGTTCCTGTTCATCTTCAGCGCCTCGTTCTACTTCCTGGTGCGCAAGCGCCTGGCCGCGCAGCGCTGGCTGCTCAAGCTGGCGGTGGCGGCGATTCCGCTGCCGTGGGTGGCGGCCGAGCTGGGCTGGGTGGTGGCCGAATACGGCCGCCAGCCGTGGACCATCGCGGGCATCCTGCCGACGCACTTGTCGGCCTCCAGCCTGCAGGCGGGCAGCCTGTACTTCAGCCTGGCCGGCTTCATCGGTTTCTACACCTTGCTGCTGGTGGTTGAAATGACGTTGATGGTCAAGTTCGCGCGGCAAGGGCCGAGCAGCCTGCACACCGGCAAATACCACTGGGAGCGGCCAGCGCGCAATGGCACCGGCAACAGCGCCGTCGCGATGGCATAAGGAGACCACACCATGCTATTCGACTACGAAACTTATAAAATCATCTGGTGGTGCTTCGTCGGCGTGCTGCTGATCGGCTTCGCGCTGACCGACGGCTTCGACTTCGGCGTCGGCATGTCGCTGCCCTTCCTCGGCAGGAACGACACCGAGCGCCGGGTCATCATCAACACCATCGGCGCCACGTGGGAAGGCAACCAGACCTGGTTCATCGCCGCCGGCGGCTGCCTGTTCGCGGCCTGGCCGCTGGTGTACGCGGCGGCGTTCTCGGGCTTCTACATCGCGCTGATGCTGTGCCTGTTCGCGCTGTTCTTCCGTCCGGTCGGCTTCGACTACCGCAGCAAGATCGCCGATCCGCGCTGGCGCGGCACCTGGGACTGGTGCCTGTTCATCGGCGGCCTGGTGCCCCCGCTGATCTTCGGCGTCGCCTTCGGCAACCTGCTGCAGGGCGTGCCGTTCCGGTACGACGACACCATGCGGCTGACCTACACCGGCAACTTCGCCGGCCTGCTCAATCCCTTCGGCCTGCTGGCCGGCGTGCTGAGCGTGACGATGCTGCTGATGCACGGCGCCACCTATCTGGGCCAGAAGACCGAGGGCGTCATCGCCGCCCGCGCCCGCAAGGTGGCGGTCGGCGCGGCCGCGCTGACGACGGTGCTGTTCGCCGGCGCCGGCGTCTGGATCGCGCTCGGCATCGAAGGCTTCCGCATCACCGCCATGCCGGAGGCCAACAGCGCCTTCATGCCCAACGCCAAAACGGTGGTGGCCGCCACCGGCGCCTGGCTGGACAACTACGCGCGCTGGCCGCTGATGCAAGCGTTGCCGGTGGCCGCCTTCGTCGGCGCCGGGCTGGTGATCGTGTTCACGGCGCGCCGCATGGCGCTGGCGGCGTTCCTGGCCAGCGGGCTGGCGGTGGCCTCCATCATATTGACGGCCGGCGCCGCGATGTTCCCGTTCATCATGCCGTCGTCGCTGGCGCCGGGCAGCAGCCTGACCGCCTGGGACGCGGTGGCCAGCCACAAGAGCCTGGCCGTGATGTTCTGGGTGGTGGTCATCATGCTGCCGATCGTCGTCGCCTACACCGGCTGGGTGTACCGGGTGGTGCGCGGCAAGGTCACCGAGGCGCACATTCTTGAGAATCAACACACGGCATATTGAAAGGGAATCAGCATGTGGTATTTCGCCTGGGTTTTAGGCGTCGGCCTGGCATTGGCCGCCGCCATCATCAACGTCATGTGGCTCGAATCGAACTACGCCTTCGGGCAGCGCGACGAGGACACCACCAGGGCCAGCTTCGAAAACGCACGGAAAAAGGCCAACGCAAAACGATAAGGTATCGGATGAAAAACACGTGGTCCACGCAGGGCGGATTAGCGGGCGAGGCCCGCTAACCGCCCCGGGGGCCCACCGAAGGGGCAGCCTACCTTCCGGTAGGCTTTAGAGCGAAGCGTAATCCGCCATGTATGCATCACC
>DATMSN010000075.1:0-2022 GCA_035565375.1 Duganella sp.
GTCACCCGCACCATTGACGGCGGCCAGAGCTTCACCGCGTGGCGCGGCGGCCTGCCGCAGCAGCATTGCTACGACCTGGTCTACCGGCACGGACTGGCCGTCAGCGACGACGGCCAGCTGTTGCTGATGGGGTCGACGACCGGCGGCGCCTGGCTGTCGGAGGACGGCGGCGGCCAGTGGCAGACCATTTCGACCACGCTGCCGCCGATTTACGCGGTCAGCTTCGCCTAGGAGCGGCCGAGGGGCCGCTGCTCGTGGTAGGCCAGGAACATATCGACGGTGGTCTCGATGACCGTGCGCTGCATGGCGGCGTCCAGCGGCGGCTGGTTGAGCGTCACCTGCGGCCAGAAGGCGAAGGTCTTCAGCTGGCCCTGCAGCATTTGCGAGGCCAGCGCCGGGTCGGCCTCGCGCAGCCTGCCGTCCGCCTGGGCCGCGCGCAGCCATAGCGTGACCGCCTCTTCCTTGGCGCTCAGCCGCGCCACCATTTCCTGTCCCCGTTCGGGCGAGTGGATCGACTCGGCGATGGCCACCCGCGCCAGGTCGAGGAAATAGGCGTCCTGCAGCATTCCCATCTTCTTCCACAGTATGTCCAGCAATTGCTGGCGCAGCGGCACGTCCCTGAGGTAGGGCGCGTCCGTCAGCGCCGAGACGCTGCACCACAATTGATGCAATATTTGCGCGAACAGTTCGTCTTTACTAGGGAAGTGGTTGTAGACGGTGCGCTTCGAGACCCCGGCGGTGGCGGCGATCTTGTCCATGCTGGTCGATTCGAAACCGCTGGCGCGGAACTCGGCGATGGCCGCGTCGACGATGGCCTGGCGCTTGCGGTCGGTCAGCTTGAGGGGAGTGCAGGGCGTGTTCATGACTTTATTTTACACCGTCTGGTTTACTTTTTCAAAAAATGGAACTACACTGTGTAGTGTAGATTATCTCCCCGGAGCCCCGTATGCCTTCTCGCACCGCTATCGCCAAATCCCCCGTCAACGGTCTCGACGGTCTCGACGGGCTGTCCGTGCCCAGCGCGCCCCGCACGCGCACCGGCAAGTTCCGCAATCCGGTCAAGATGCATACGATGGGCCTGCTCCAGGGCCTGGGCGTGATGTTGCGCGTGCTGTTCGACAAGCCGGCCGACACCGTGCCGCGCCAGGCCATCCCCGTTCACGCGATCACGCAGCGCCAGTTGTTGGATGCTCCGGATCGCACCCTTTTCCGCCTCGGCCACTCGACGGTGCTGCTCAAGCTCAACGGCCACTTCTGGCTGACCGATCCGGTGTTTTCCGAGCGCGCCTCGCCGGTGCAATGGGCCGGCCCGCGGCGTTTCCACCAGCCGCCGATCGGCATCGACGAGCTGCCGCCGATCAAGGGCATCATCCTGTCGCACGACCATTACGACCATCTGGACAAGGCGGCGGTGCTCAAGCTGGCCGCCAAGACCGAGCACTTCATCACGCCGCTGGGGGTGGGCGACCGCTTGATCGCCTGGGGCATCCCGGCCGCCAAGGTGCGCCAGCTGAGCTGGTGGCAGAGCGCCAACGTGGCCGGGCTCAAGCTCGTGGCCACGCCGGCGCAGCATTTCTCGGGCCGTGGCCTGAACGACCGCAACAAGACGCTGTGGGCCTCGTTCGTGATCGAGGACCGCGACATGAAGGTGTTTTTCAGCGGCGATAGCGGATACTTCGATGGATTTAAGGAGATCGGCCGCAAATATGGTCCGTTCGACCTGACCATGGTGGAGACCGGCGCCTATGACCCGCAATGGCCGGATGTCCACATGCAGCCGGAGGAGTCTCTGCAGGCGCACATCGACTTGCAGGGCAAGGTCATGATGCCGATTCATAACGGCACCTTCGATTTGTCGCTGCACGCCTGGCACGATCCGTTCAGCCGCATCGCGGAACTGGCCGGCGAGCGCCGCTTGCCGCTGGCGACGCCGGAGATCGGCCTGGCGCTCGATATCGCGCGGCCCGCGCTGGATGGTCAATGGTGGGTGCCGCTGGTCGAGCGCGAGATGGCGGCGGCCGG
>DATMSN010000076.1:0-5873 GCA_035565375.1 Duganella sp.
CGGCACGGCGCCCACGCCGGCCGCCGTGCTGATACCGCTGGTGCTGCGCGAGAACGGCCTGACCATCCTGCTGACCCAGCGCAATCCCGACCTGACCGACCATCCCGGCCAGGTCAGCTTTCCCGGCGGCCGCGCCGAGGCGTACGACGCCGACGCCGTCGACACCGCGCTGCGCGAGAGCGAGGAGGAGATCGGCCTGGCCCGCGCCCACGTCGACATCATCGGCACCATGCCGGACTACTACACCGGCACCGGCTACCGCGTCACACCCGTCGTCGGCCTGATCGCGCCGCCGTTCGAGCTGCAGCCCGACCCGTCGGAGGTGGCGGAGATCTTCGAGGTGCCGCTGGCCTTCCTGATGGACGGCATGAACCACCAGCGCCTGTCGGCCCAGTTGCCCAGCGGGCGGCGCAGCTTCTACGCCATGCCCTACGGCGAGTACTACATCTGGGGCGCCACCGCCGGCATGCTGCGCAACTTGTTCCACTTTTTGCGCGCGGATTGACGAATTTATAACGAACTTAATAAGTTTGATTCTCTTACCACGGTGGGTTATCGTAGCGGGCATCAAGGCGCTGCCGACTTAAAAGGACCATTAATGACATTTCTTTCCATTTTATGCGCGCTGCTGCTCGAGCAAATGAAACCGCTGCGCGCGGACAACCCGATCTACGCCGAGATCAAGAGCCTGGCGTTGCGGATGGAGACTTGGTTCAACGCCGGCCATTCGAGCCACGGGCGCCTCGGCTGGTTCCTGATGATGGCCATCCTGATGGTGCCCACCGCGCTGATCTACTGGGTGCTGCGGTACTACGACTGGTTCCTGGCCGCCTTCGCCTGGAACGTGCTGGTGGTCTACCTGACCCTCGGCTTCCGCCATTACAGCCACTATTTCACCTCGATCCAGCTGGCGCTCAACGCCGGCGACGACGCCGCCGCGCGCGCGCTGCTGGCCGAGTGGACCAAGCAGGACACCATCGGCATGGACACCGGCGAAATCGCCCGCATCGCCGTCGAGAAGGCCTTGATCACCACGCACCGTAGCGTGTTCGGCGTGTTCTTCTGGTTCCTGATGCCGCTCGGGCCGGCCGCCGCCGTCATGTACCGCGTCGCCGAATACCTGGCGCGCGCCTGGAACGAGCCCGAGCACATGCGCAACGAGGCGTTCGGCCAGTTCGCCGCGCGCGCGTTCTACTGGATCGACTGGATCCCGGTGCGGCTGACGGCCGTGGCCTTCGCCGTGGTCGGCAACTTCGAGGACGCGATCTACGCCTGGCGCAATTTCGCCCACCGCTGGCACGACAGGGCGATCGGCATCATCCTGTCGGCCGGCGGCGGCGCCATGGGCGTGCGCCTGGGCACGCCGGCCGAGAACGCGGCCAAGGTGGTGCTGGTCGACGCCTCGACCGTCGACGTCTCCGACATGGAGCCGGACATGCTGCCGGGCGAGGAGCCGGGCATCCGCGCGCTGCAGAGCACGGTCGGCCTGGTGTGGCGCGCGCTGTTGCTGTGGATGATGCTGCTATTGCTGTGCTCCGGCGCCGCCTGGCTCGGCGGGACGCCTTAAAACCGCCGGGAGCAGGGTACAATAGCGGTATTGCCTTGGTGCGGAATGATCAATTTTCTGCACCAAAGTGGTTATCCGCGAGGAAAGGTCATTTGAAATCAATGGCTTACGTATTTAGGTCTTCTATAAGATATAATACGTAAGATTCTTCTAGAATGATATCCGCCCGGCGCACCTCGCCGGGACTTTCCACGCATTCTTGTTACCAACAAGTATCTACGCACAAGCCCCCGCCCATGGCAGAGTCAGTTCAAAAACCGGCAGAACAGCAGGAATCGTTCTTCATCCTTGGCCTCACCAGCAATGGCAGGCAGTTCCGTCCCAGCGACTGGGCCGAGCGCCTGTGCGGCGTGATGTCCTGCTTCAAGCCGGAAGGCTACGGCGGCGGACGCGACTCCCACTTGCAGTTTTCGCCGTATGTCACGCCGACGGTGGTCAACGGCGTCAAGTCGGTGGTGGTCAACGGCAAGCTGCGCGACCTGGAGCCGCTGGCGTACCACTTCGTGATCTCCTTCGCCAAGGACAACGACCTGCAGATGGTCGACGCCTGCCTGGTGCCGGAGAAGTAGTAGCCGCTCCACGGAACTACCAAACCACGGAGACACGTAGGGCGGATTAGCGTCAGCGTAATCCGCCAAGCTCCGTCGGCGGCGCATGCATGGCGGATTACGCCTTCGGCTAATCCGCCCTTCGTGATTTAGACGTGTCCACACGCCGGTGGCCGCCGCCGGACTTTAAGCCTCCCCTCAGAAAAATTTCGTTTTTGCCACTACCCACGTCGGCGGGGTGGGGCTATGCTGCCTGTTCATCCGTTTTTAGCGAGACACCATGAACAACAGCCGTTTGAAACAAGCCGTCGTCGCCAGCATGATGCTGTGCGGCCTGTCCTTCGTCGCCACCGGCAGCGCCTGGGCCGCGCCCGCCGCCGCCACCGCGTTCGTAAGCGCCGCCGCCAAGCTGCCGGCCGGCGTCGTCAAGGGGCCGTCGGTGGAGGGCATCACCGAATACCGGCTGCCCAACGGCTTGAAAGTGCTGCTGTTCCCCGACGCCTCCAAACCGACGGTCACCGTCAACGTCACCTACCTGGTCGGCTCGCGCCACGAAAACTACGGCGAGACCGGCATGGCCCACCTGCTCGAACACATGATGTTCAAAGGCTCGCCGAAGAACCGCAGCATCCCGCAGGAATTCGCCAACCGCGGCATGGAGTTCAACGGCACCACCTCGTTCGACCGCACCAACTACTACGAGGTGTTCCAGGCCAGCCCGGACAACCTGAAATGGGCGCTGGACATGGAGGCCGACCGCATGGTGCATTCCTTCGTCGCGCGCAAGGACCTCGACTCCGAAATGACGGTCGTGCGCAATGAGTTCGAGAGCGGCGAGAACAGCCCGTTCAGCGTGGTCCTCAAGCGCATGGAGAGCGTCGCCTTCGACTGGCACAGCTACGGGCGCGACACCATCGGCAACCGCAGCGACATCGAAAACGTCAAGATCGAAAACCTGCAGGCGTTCTACCGCACCTACTACCAGCCGGACAACGCGGTGCTGCTGGTGGCCGGCAAATTCGACCCGGCGCAAACGCTGGCGTGGATCGGCAAATCGTTCGGCGCGATCCCCAAACCCAAGCGCGCGCTGCCGCCGTTCTGGACGGTCGAGCCGACGCAGGACGGCGAGCGCAGTTTCGTCGTGCGCCGCAAGGGCGACATGCAGCTGGTGGTCCTCGGCTACAAGATCCCGTCGGCGCTGCAGGAGGACAGCGACGCGCTCGGCGTCATGTCCGAAATCCTCGGCGACACGCCGACCGGCCGCCTGCACAAGGCGCTGGTCGAAACCGGCAAGGCCGCGCAGGTGTTCAGCTTCGGCCAGACCGGCTACGCGCCCGGGCTGCAGCTGATCGGCGCGGTGGTCAAGGCCGGCGAGCCGCTGGAACCGGTGCGCGACGCGCTGATCGCGGCGGTCGAGGGCTTCGCCAAGACGCCGCCGACGGCCGAGGAAATGGAGCGCGTGCGGCGCAACGTCGCCAACAGCATCGAGAAGTCGCTCAACGATCCGCAAAAGGTCGGCGTGGCCTTGTCCGAGGAGATCGCGCTGGGCGACTGGCGGTTGCTGTTCGAGGGCCGCGACAAGCTGCCGACGATCACGCCGGAGCAGGTCAGCGCCGCCGCCGCGCGCTATCTGAAGCGCGACAACCGCGTGGTCGGCACCTTCGTGCCGGAGGACCACCCGCAGCGCGCCGAGATTCCCGCCGCGCCGACGGTGGCCGAGGTGATGAAAGACTTCAAGGGCAAGGACAGCGTGCTGACGTCGGAGGTGTTCGATCCGAGCCAGGACAACATCAACGCCCGCACCGAGATCAAGACCATCGGCGGGCTGCGGGTGGCGCTGCTGCCGAAGAAAAACCGCGGCGAGGCGGTCTCGGTCAACATGTCGCTGCACTGGGGCGACGAGAAGAACCTGTTCAACACCGCCATCGTCTCGACTGCGGCGAACGAAATGCTCATGCGCGGCACCGACAAGTTCACCCGCGAGCAACTGGCCGACGCCTTCGCCAAGCTCAAAATCTCGGGCGGGCTGTATCACTTCGACACCACCGGCCCGAACCTGGACGCGGCGCTGCGGCTGGTCGCGCACGTGCTGAAGGACGCCAGCTTCCCGGCGGCCGAATTCGAGCAGTTGCGCCAGCAATGGCTGGTCGGGATCGAAGCGTCGCGCAACGAGCCGCAATCGCTGGCCCGCACGGAGGTGGACCTGTACTTCAACCACTACCCGAAAGGCGACGTGCGCGCGCCGATGTCGGTCGACGAGCAACTGGCGGCGGTCAAGGCGCTCAAGCTGGAGGACGTGGTGGCGTTCCACCGCCAGTACTACGGCGCCAGTCATGGCGAGATCGCCATCGTCGGCGATTTCGACAAGGCCCTGATCAGCAAAACGATCGACGAAAGCTTCACCGGCTGGGACAGCAAGGTGGCGTACGCGCCGGTCACCAGCACCAACGTCGACAAGGCGCCGCTGTTCAAGACGATCAACGCGCCGGACAAGGAGAACGGCTTCTACACCGCGCGCCTGAACCTGGACCTCAACGTCAACGACCCCGATTACCCGCTGCTCGATCTGGCCAACTACATCTTTGGCGACGGCGGGCTGAAATCGCGGCTGATGGACCGCATCCGCCAGAAGGACGGCCTGTCGTACGGCGGCGGCACGGGCTTGCAGGCGGGCGAGATCGACCGCGCCGGCAGTTTCGGCATCGACGCCATCGCCGCGCCGCAGAACCTCAAAAAGCTGCAGGCGGCGATCAAGGAGGAGCTGGAGCGGGCGGTGAAGGAAGGCTTCACGGCGGCCGAACTGGCGGGCGCCAAATCGGGGCTGCTGCAGCAGCGCGTGCAGAACCGGTCCAAGGACGAAGTGGTGGCGGGCGGCTGGACGCGCAACCTGTACCTGAACCGCACCTACAGCTGGAGCAAGGAATACGAGGACAAGCTGAAGGCCGCGACGCTGGCGCAGGTCAACGCCGCCTTCCGCAAGGCGGTCGACCCGGCCAAGCTGACGGTGGTGGTGGCTGGCGACGAAGCCAAAGCCAAGAAATAACACTCCAGGGTCAGGTCCACCATTTCTACACGAGCTGGACCGTAGACCGAAAAAATCGCGTGCTTGTCTGGCCAACAGCCGGGTTCGTGTAGAAATGGTGGACCTGACCCCGGATTATGTACTATCATTAGTTACATGAGACGAGACAGCAAACTATCTTCCATCCTGCACGTGCTGCTGCACATGGCGCACGCCGACCGGCCGTTCACCTCGGACGAGCTGGCCGGCTTCCTCGGCACCAACCCGGTGCTGGTGCGCCGCGTGCTGGCCGGCCTGCGCGAGCGCGGCTACGTCGGTTCCGACAAGGGCCACGGCGGCGGCTGGACCATCACCTGCGACCTGGGCCACGTGACCCTGCGCGATATCTACGAGGCGGTCGGCTCGCCCACCGTGTTCGCGATGGGGAACCGCACCGAGCGACCCGAATGCCTGGTGGAGCGCGCCGTCAACGACGCGCTCTCCAGCGCCTTCGACGAGGCCGAGGCTTTGCTGATCGAGCGTTTCAAGGACGTTACGCTGGCCGATTTGTCGGCCCGCTTCAACGACGAATTCGCAAAGCACAAAGGAGCCTCCCATGCACATCCAACATCCGAGCACTGAATTCGACGTCATCGTCGTCGGCGGCAGCTACGCCGGCTTGTCGGCGGCGATGCAGCTGGCGCGCGCCCGCCGCCGCGTGCTGGTGATCGACGCAGGCCAGCGCCGTAACCGCTAC
>DATMSN010000077.1:0-2660 GCA_035565375.1 Duganella sp.
CCGGCGCCGATCAGGCCCAGCGGCGTGCCGGGCACGGCCGCGCCGCCGCCGACCTGGTGTTTTTGCGTCGCCGACAGCTGCGGCAGCGAGCTGGCCAGCGCGGTGAAATCGTTGACCACGACCAGGATGTCGAAATTGACCTCGCGGCGCAGCGCCTCGATCGAAAACTGCCAGTGGTGGTTGGTCATGCGCACCATGTCGCTGGTGACCGGGTTGGCGATGGCGATGGCGCCATTGCGGATACCGGTGACGCCCTTGCCCGCCACGGCCGGCGAGGCCAGGTAGGCGACCAGGGCGTCGGCGATGGTCGGATAGGCGGCGCACGCCAGCACTTCGATCGCCTCGATCTTGCCCGGGGCGGTCTCCAGCGCGAAGCGCGCATTGGTGCCGCCGATATCCGCGAGCAGACGCGGGCCGCCGATGTAGGCGGTGGTCAAAGGGGAAGGCGTTTGGAGGGACTGGGCTGTCATGGTCGGTCGAAAATAGTTGAGGCCTAAGCTTAAGGTATTTTCAGTATTTCAGGCAAGCGAAGTTTGTAGTTTTAGTACAGTTGAACATCGTTTGCTACGGGGAATTGCTTTTTGGAATTTATTTTGAGTAGTATGACTACCCGGCGCTGCGCGCCGTCGGGGTGGCGTCGTCGGCGGAGCTTGGCGGATTAGGCGGACCGCCGTAATCCGCCAACACCCTATCCGGCTATGCCGCCGGCGCCGTGTCGATGGTCTCGTTGGCCGCCGGCTCGCGCGTTCCGAACCGCGCGTTCCACGCGTCCAGGCCGCCATGCAACGGCCTGGCCATCGTGAACCCGTGCGCCTTGAGCTCCTTGGCCACCTGCGCCGCCGTCACATCGTTGGGGCAGCTGCAATAGACGACGATATGCCGCTTCTTGTCGAGCGCGATGATCTCCGTGCTCGGCTCGCCGCCCTTGAACAACAGCGCGCCGGGAATCGCCGGCTCCATCATCTGCGCCGTCACGCTGCGCGCGTCGACCAGCACCGGCTCGTGCCCCTCCTCCATCAACTGCTTGAAGTCGTCCACCGTCACCCGGTCGATCTGCACCGATTGCCGGAACCGCTTGCGCTCCACATACTTATACGCGACAAACAGCGCCAGCAGCGCCACCAACACCATCAGCGCGGTCGAGCCCAGGTCGCTCAGCGTGGTCAACACCGAATCGATGCTGGCGTGGAAGAAAGCGCCGATGGCGATGCCGGTGCCGCTCCAGAACGCCCCGCCCAGCAGGCTGAAGCCGAGGAAGGTCTGGTAACGCGTGCCCATGGCCCCGGCCAGCGGCGAGGCGATGGTGTTGAAACCGGGAATGAACTTGGCCACGATCAGCATCTTCGGCCCCCACTTGGTGAAGCTGTCCTCCGTCTGGCTGACGCAGTAATCGGGAGAGAGCGATATCCGGCACAGCAACTTGAGGATGCGCTTGCCGTAGTAGCGTCCCATGCGGAACCAGAAACCATCGCTGATCACGCAGGCGCAGATGGCCGCGGCCAGCACGGCCGGCCAGCTGAAGTCGCCGTCGACGGACAGCGCGCCGGCGACGATCAGGATGGGATAAGCAGGAATCGGCATGCCGATTTGCTCGATCAGCACGACCGCGAACACGATCAGGACGCCATATTCTTGCAGCAGGTGGATTAAATTCGGCATCCGACTATCTTAACTTAAAAAACGCTTAACCGCCCCGCTTAACCGCGCCCGTGACAGCCGCCAGCAACGCGCGCGTGTAGGGATGCCTGGGGTCGCGGTACAGCTCGTCGGAGTCGGCCATCTCGACCACCGCGCCGCGCCGCATCACCATCACCTGGTCGGCGATATATTTCACCACCGACAGGTCGTGCGAGATGAAAATGTACGACAGCCCGAACTCGTCTTGCAGATCCTGCAACAAGTTCAGCACCTGGGCCTGCACCGACACATCCAGCGCCGACACCGACTCGTCGCAGACCAGGATCTCCGGCTTCATCGTCAGGCAGCGGGCGATGGCGATCCGTTGCCGCTGGCCGCCGGAGAACTCGTGCGGATAGCGCCGGAACGCGGACGCCGGCAGCCCCACCTTTTCCAGCAGCGCGTGGGCGGCGGCGGTGCGCTCGCGGTCGTCGGCGCCGATGCGGTGGATCCGCATCGGCTCCAGCAATATCTGGCCGACCGTGAAGCGCGGGTTCAGCGACGCGTACGGATTCTGGAAAACGATCTGGATGCGCCGCTTGTAGGCCTGGAATTGGCGCGCCGTCATCGCCAGCAGGTCGCGCCCCTCGAACAGCGCGCTGCCGCCGCTGGCCCGGTGCAGCCGCAGCAAGGTCAGGCCGACCGTGGTCTTGCCCGAGCCGGACTCCCCCACCACCCCCAGGGTCCTGCCGCGCGCCAAGGTGAACGATACCTTGTCGACCGCCTTGAACTCGCGCTTGCCGAACCAGCCGTCGCGCAGATAAAAACTCTTGCTCAGATTGTTCACCACCAGCAGCGGCTGGTCGTCCGGCCGGTAGCCGCGCTCGCGCTCGATCGGATGCAACAGCGTCACGCCCCGCCCCTCGGCGATGTCGCCGCCGGCAAAGCGCTGCCGTTCGTCCCCGCCGGAGCCGCCCTCCTTCATATAGTCGGCGATCACCGGCAAACGCCACGGCCGCCGATCCAGCCGCGGCCGGCAATGC
>DATMSN010000078.1:0-3384 GCA_035565375.1 Duganella sp.
CGCGCGCAGGACGTGCGCGGTTTCAGCCTGGACGAAGTCAATGGCGCGCGGCTGGGCGTGGATACTTGCCTTTACAGCCAGCCACCCGGGCAGGACCGCGAGGACTTGATGTATTTGTTGCATACCTGAACGTCGCCGCGCATCATATTGCGTTTTATATTATAGTTGCCATGATTTCAATTAAAGGATTTTCATGGTTACCTGCTATTTGCGCTACGTGATAGACCCCTACAAGCTCGCCGAGTTCGAGCGCTACGGCAAGATGTGGATACCGCTGGTCGAAAAACTGGGCGGTCAGCATCACGGGTACTTTCTGCCATCGGAGGGCGCCAGCAACATCGCGCTGGCGATGTTCACCTTTCCGTCCCTCGCTTTATATGAGGAGTACCGGGAGAGGTCGCTGCGGGACGCGGATTGCCAGGCCGCGTTCAAGTATGCCGAGGAAACCCGTTGCATTCTCAGCTACGAACGCAGCTTTTTCCGGCCGGTCTACAAGTAAGACCAACCCCCACGAGGGTCAGTGCCAACATTCGGGCACAGGCGGTAATGCTGCGTAGGGCGGATTAGCGGAACGCCGTAATCGGCCATTGCATGAACCGCCGAGACGCATGCATTGGCGGATTACGCTGCGCTAATCCGCCCTACGTGGTTCCGATGGCCGCTTAACTTAGCGGCATTAGACACGGGCCGAGCAATCGGATGGACGCCAGCTAAGGAAAGTGAAAACATGAAAGCGACCTGCGCCAGCCTACTCAGGCTTCGTTGGTTCGGCTTTTAGACTGAATCGGCGATAGAAACCAAATGGCCGACTTACTCCGTGTGGATCGGACATAAATGGAAACCTTAGCGTTCTGTGATCCGATAGTTTTAAACTCCACGCACTGCCGCCGAAGAACAGGAATTTTACAGTGTCTGGAGGAATGATTTCTAGCAGTGAAAAGGTGCCCGTGACGTACAGACCATCCATCCTTGCCTGGTCAAGCACTTGTAAGTTTGTATCCAACAGATAGATGTGAAGCGTGTCTTCATATAAGACCGCGTCGGTGGCGAAGACGAGTATCAACTTTTTCCAGCGCAGCGCCGCTTCCAGAATCGCACCGTCCAGCGTTTTCCCGGTTCGCTCGCCATTCAGTATTATTTCACTCTTCGGCGCCGCATCGCTCAGATGAGAGCCAATTAACTTCAGTGAGAATGCTGAGGGCGGTAATAGCGTCACGATGGCTACCAAAAAAGTCGAACGCCGAAGGCGGCTACGGCTCCGCCGACGAATGCACCGATTGTTACGCAAACTGGCGCGGCGGGTCCGCATGCCAATCCCGCCAAAGCACCACCCGCAAGGCCGCCGCCAATGCTTGCGCTTGTCGAAACTAGTTCCTGGCTAGCAGTGGCAAGTTTATTGTTTGACATCGCAACATTGTATGCGGAGATGCCTACTGACATGACGAGCAAGCATCGCCCCGCAAAGGAAAGTCGTGCCATTGCCGTACTTACCTTGGGGTTGGATCTCCCGGCCGATGTGACGATAGATGCATAGACCGCGTTTTTCTTCGACTGAGTAAGTCGCGAGAAGTCAACCTGTGTGCCATGCACTAGTACGGTATGGCTGGCGACTAAATGATTCAGCGACGCGCCACGCATCTTCAGCTTCTGCGCCATCGCCCGGCCGACCGACGTGCTTCTCGCCCTGAAGACTTCCAAAATCAGATTACGCGTTTCGTTGGCCTGTCTCGCAGCGTCGCCCCATGTGATTTTTCCCGACGCCGCTCGATCCCGCAGCGCATTCGACATTGTCTTTATCTCTTTCGAATAGGCAGTCCGCGTGGCGGAGTCGATGGTGAGATGGGCGCCTACATTTGCTGTCTGACTTTCAAGTAACTTTATCGCTTGTTCGAATGCTTTTCTTTCCTCCTCGTCGCCTTCGCGAGCAAGGGTGTTCGAGCTGGTCGTCATGTTGCGCCTCTTTGATCTATCGAGACATTCAGCATAGGGGGCGCGAAGCGAACCGGGTTGTTCCGGCTCAAGGCACGGAGGCGCCGCCCCTCATGCCATTGTGTCTCGGTCGCTCGCCCAGTTGCGGTATGATCGTTTCTCCAACAAATTGCCGCCAGGACGACCATGCCGACCCCTATCACGATCGCGAAGAACGACTCCATTTCCCTGGACATGTTGTCCAACCTGGTCAACCGCCACGGCTGCATCACCGGCGCCACCGGCACCGGCAAGACCGTCACCTTGCAGAAGATCGCGCAGTCGCTGTCCGAGATCGGTGTGCCGGTGTTCATGGCCGACGTCAAGGGCGACCTGTCCGGCATCGCCAAGGCCGGCGCGCTGAGCGAGAAGATGGCCGCCCGCCTCGGCGCGCTCAAGCTGGAGGCGCCGCAATGGGCCGGCTGCCCGGTGACGTTCTGGGACGTGTTCGGCGAGCAGGGCCATCCGGTGCGCGCCACCGTGTCCGACCTCGGCCCGCTGCTGCTGGCGCGCATGCTCAACCTGAACGATACGCAGGAGGGCGTGCTGCAACTGGTGTTCCGCATCGCCGACGACAACGGCCTGCTTTTGCTCGACACCAAGGACCTGCGCGCCATGTTGCAGCACGTCGGCGACAACGCGGCCGACTTCAAGACCAGTTACGGCAACATCAGCGCGGCCAGCATCGGCGCCATCCAGCGCGGCCTGATCGCCATCGAGGAGCAGGGCGGCGACCGGTTCTTCGGCGAGCCGATGCTCAATATCGACGACCTGCTGCAGACCGACGCCGGCGGCAAGGGCGTCATCAACATCCTCAGCGCCGACAAGCTGATGAACGCGCCGCGCCTGTACGCGGTGTTCCTGCTGTGGATGCTGTCCGAGCTGTTCGAGAACCTCCCCGAGGTGGGCGACCTCGAGAAACCGAAGCTGGTGTTTTTCTTCGACGAGGCGCACCTGCTGTTCACCGACGCGCCCAAGGCCTTGCTGCAAAAGATAGAGCAGGTGGTGCGCCTGATCCGCTCCAAGGGCGTCGGCGTGTTCTTCGTGACGCAAAATCCGATCGACATCCCGGACACGGTGCTGGGCCAGCTGGGCAACCGCGTCCAGCACGCGCTGCGCGCCTATACGCCGCGCGACCAGAAGGCCGTCAAGGCCGCCGCCGAGACGTTCCGCCCGAATCCGTCGTTGGATGTCTCGCAGGTGATCACCGAACTGGGCGTGGGCGAGGCGCTGGTGTCCTTCCTCGACGAGAAGGGCGCGCCGCGCATGGTCGAGCGCGTCTTCATCCTGCCGCCGGCCAGCCAGCTCGGCCCGCTCGACGCCGCGTTCGACTCCATGATTTGCCCCTTGTACCGCCACGGCCCCACCGGCGACCGGCTCATGGCGTAGCCGATGCCTTCCGGGCAGCAGGAGATC
>DATMSN010000079.1:0-10773 GCA_035565375.1 Duganella sp.
GGCCTACTACGGCGCGCCATTGATGCTGCCGGTGGCCGGCACGCAGGCGGCGATTCAAGCGCTACCCCGCCTGCGCAAGCCATCGCGGGTGGCCGTGACCGCGCCGTCGTACGCGGAGCACGCGCATCACTGGAACGATCACGGTCACACGCTGACCGAAACGCCGTACGACGAACTGGATGCGGCGGTTGACGCCAGCGACGTCGTCGTCATCGTCAATCCCAACAATCCCACCGGCGCCACGGTGCCGGCGGCGCAACTGCTGCAATGGGCCGAACGGCTGTCCGCGCGCGGCGGCTGGCTGGTTGTCGACGAGGCTTTCGGCGACACGTCGCAGCACAACAGCGTTGCCGCCAGCACGGACAGGCCGGGCCTGGTCGTACTGCGCTCGGTCGGGAAATTCTTCGGCCTGGCCGGTATCCGCCTCGGCTTCGTCGCCGCGCACCCGGACCTGCTGCGCGGGCTGGCCGACCTGCTGGGCCCCTGGACCATCAGCGGCCCGGCGCAACACATCGCCATCGCCGCCCTGCGCGACGAACAATGGCAGGCCGGCACGCGCGAGCAGTTGGATGCCGACGGCGAACGCCTGCGGCAACTGCTGGCCGCGCACGGCATCGCATCGAACGGCACGCCGTTGTTCCAGTGGTGGAGCGAGGCGCGGCCGGAGGAATTCTGGCGGCACATGGCGGAACGCGGCATCTGGGTGCGGTTGTTCACGCACGCGGCGCGCGGCATCCGCCTTGGGTTGCCGCCCGACGAAGCGGGATGGCGACGCCTGCGGACAGCATTAGCCGAATGGACCGAGGCGTGACGACTAACCAATGAAGACGAACCAATGAAAACCAACCAACTCGCGGCGGCGCTTTGCCTGTGCACAGCCGCTGTTTCCACTCCCCACGCCAGCGCCGCCATCACGGTGCGCGACGACGACGGCAACATGATCACGCTGCAAAAGCCCGCCCAGCGCATCATCGCCATGGCGCCGCATGTGACGGAGCTGCTGTATGCGGCCGGCGGCGGCGACAAGATCATCGGCGCCGTCACCTTCAGCGACTTCCCGGAAGCGGCGAAAAAACTGCCCCGCATCGGCACCAACCGCCAGATCGACATGGAACGCGTGATCGCCATGAAGCCCGACCTGATCGTCGCCTGGATGCACGGCAGCTCCGAGCGCCAGATCGAGACCTTGCGCCAACTGGGCATTCCGATCTTCCACAGCGAGCCGGTGAAACTGGACGGCATTCCCGACAGCCTGCTGCGCCTGGGCCGGCTGATGGGCACCGAAAGCGTCGCGCAACCCGCCGCCGCCGACATCCGCAAGCAGTTCGCGGCGCTGGCCAGGCAGTATTCGAACCGGCCACCGGTGCGCATGTTCTACCAGGTGTGGGATAAGCCGCTCTACACGCTCAATGGCGTATCCATCGTCAGCGACGCCATGCGCCTGTGCGGCGGCGTCAACATCTTCGCCGACCTCAAAGCCACCGCGCCCGTCGTCAGCGTTGAAGCGGTGCTGCAGGCGGACCCGGAGGCGATCTTCGGCACCGCCGAGAAGGATTACGGCGGCGTCGCGCTGTGGAAGCCTTACACCACGATGAAGGCGGTCCGCAACGACAACCTCTTCACCCTGGACGGCGAGCTGCTGAACCGCGCCGGCCCGCGCATGGTCGCCGGCACCACGGCGCTGTGCGAAAAACTCGAACTGGCGCGCCAGCACAGGAAGAATTAACGTGGGTTTTCCGTATTCGACCCTGATGGTGCAAGGCACCACCTCCGACGCCGGCAAAAGCACCGTGGTCGCCGCCCTGTGCCGCCTGCTCAAGCGCCAGGGCGTGCGGGTGGTGCCGTTCAAGCCGCAGAACATGGCGCTCAACAGCGCGGTGACGGCCGACGGCGGCGAGATCGGCCGCGCACAGGCGCTGCAGGCCATCGCCGCCGGCCTGGCGCCGCACACGGATATGAATCCGGTGCTGCTCAAACCATCGAGCGACATCGGCGCGCAGGTCGTCATCCATGGCAAGGTGCGCGCCGAGATGAACGCGCGCGACTATCACCAGTACAAAACCGTGGCGATGCGGGCGGTGCTGGAATCCCACGAGCGCCTGCTGGCGCAGTACGACAGCGTGATCGTCGAAGGCGCCGGCAGTCCGGCGGAGATCAACCTGCGCGATCGCGACATCGCCAACATGGGCTTCGCCGAAAAGGTCGATTGCCCGGTGGTGCTGGTGGCGGACATCGATCGCGGCGGCGTGTTCGCGCACATCGTCGGCACCTTGTCCTGCCTGTCCGAGAGCGAGCGGGCGCGCACCATTGGCTTCGTCATCAACCGCTTCCGCGGAGACATCAAGCTGCTGGAGCCGGGCCTGGAATGGCTCGAACAACAGACCGGCAAGCCGGTGCTGGCCGTGCTGCCGTATCTGCATGGCCTGTTCCTCGACGCCGAGGACGCGGTGCAACCGGTGCAGGCGTCCCAGGGCGCGTTCCGCGTGGTGGTGCCGAGCCTTCCGCGCATGAGCAACCACACCGACTTCGACGCGTTGCGCGCCCATCCCGACGTCGATCTGCATTTCGTGCGCCAGGGAGAACCCATCCCCAAGGCGGACCTGATCATCCTCCCCGGCAGCAAGAACACGCGCGGCGACCTCGAATGGCTGCGCGCGCAGGGCTGGCCGAAGGAGATCGCCCGCCACCTGCGCTACGGCGGCAAGGTCATCGGCGTGTGTGGCGGCTTCCAGATGCTGGGACGCGGCGTCACCGATCCCCTCGGCATCGAGGGCAAGGCCGGCGAATCGGCGGCCCTCGGCCTGCTCGACATGGTCACCGAAATGACGACGGATAAACGGCTGGTGCAAGTGCGCGGCACTTGCGCCTTCGACGTCGACGGCGCCACGGTGGCCGGCTATGAAATCCACATGGGCACCTCGACCGGCGCCGCGCTGGAATCGCCGGCCTTCCTGATCGACGGCCGGCCGGAAGGCGCGCGCTCGGCGGACGACCAGATAATGGGCACCTATCTGCATGGCCTGTTCGATACGCCCGAAGCCTGCGGCGCGCTGCTGCGCTGGGCCGGCCTGCATTCGGACCACACGGTCGACACCTCCGCGTTGCGCGAAGCGAGCCTCGATCGCATCGCCGACGCCACGCAGCCCTTGCTGGACGCCCTGGTCGCGCTGAGGAAGACACCATGAATCCACACGCTTTTTCCGACGCGGAGATCGAAGGCGTCTACCGCGCGATACGCGAACGGCGCGACGTGCGCCACTTCAAACCGGGGCCGCTGGAGGAAGGACAGTTACAGCGCTTCATCGGCGCGGCCCATAACGGCCCAAGCGTCGGCCTGATGCAGCCGTGGCGCTTCATCCGCATCGTCAGCACGGAGCTGCGCGCGCAAATCCACCAGCACGTGAACGAGGAACGCATCAAGACCGCCGAGGCGCTGGGCAAGCGCGCCGAGGAGTTCATGCAGCTGAAAGTGGAAGGCATACTGGCCTGCGCCGAGGTGCTGGTGGTCGGCCTGATCGACAAGCGCGAAAATTACGTGTTCGGCCGCCGGACCATGCCGGAGATGGATCTGGCGTCGGCCGCGTGCGCGCTGCAGAATTTCTGGCTGGCGGCGCGCGCGGAAGGCATCGGCGCGGGCTGGGTGTCGATGTTCGATCCGCAGCGGCTGAGGGAGATTTGCGGCATGCCGGAAGGCAGCCAGCCGATCGCCGTGCTGTGCGTCGGCCAGGTGGAAGAATTCTACACCGCGCCGATGCTGGAGCTGGAACGCTGGGACCAGCGCCGCCCGCTGGGTGACATCATGTTCGAGGACCGCTGGGACAATCGAGGAAACACGTAGGGTGGATTAGCGCAGCGTAATCGGCCATGCATGCGCCGTCGGCGGCTCGTAAGTGTTCACACAGCTCTGCCCCATACATTCCGGCCCAATGACCTCCAGTCACCTTTTGTGTGACAATTGAAGTCATGAATACCTCCTCCGCCAAGCGCTATCTGCCGTGGGTCGTCGCCACCGCCCTCTTCATGGAGCAGTTGGACTCGACCATCGTCAACACGGCGATTCCGAGCATGGCGGTCAGCCTGCAGGTCACGCCCCTTAGCCTGAAGGCGGTCGTCACCAGCTACATCCTCAGTCTCGCGGTGGCGATCCCGATCAGCGGCTGGATGGCCGACCGTTTCGGCACGCGCCGCGTCTTCATGTCGGCCGTGGCGATTTTCACGCTGGCGTCGGTGCTATGCGGGCTGTCGGTCAATTCGCCGATGCTGGTGGCGGCGCGGCTGCTGCAAGGCCTGGGCGCGGCGATGATGATGCCGGTCGGCCGACTGACCATCATCCGCACCTTCCCCAAAGCCGAGCTGCTGGCGGCGATGAACTTCGTGATCATCCCGGCCCTGATCGGCCCCCTGCTCGGCCCCACCGTCGGTGGCCTGATCGTGCACTGGCTGACGTGGCGCGATATCTTCTTCGTCAACGTGCCGGTCGGCCTGGCGGCCATGTACCTGGCCCACCGCTACATGCCGGACTATCACGGCGACAGCGTGCGGCCGCTGGACCTGATCGGCCTTGTCCTCTTCGGCACCGGCGTGGCGCTGCTGTCATGGCTGCTCGAGATCTTCGGCGAACACAAACTGGACGCGACGTCGGCGACGGTGCTGCTGCTGATCGCCTGCAGCCTGCTGGCGGCCTACGTGTGGCACGCGCGGGATGCCAAATTCCCGCTGTTGCGGCTAACGCTGTTCAAGATCCGCACCTTCCGCGTGTCGGTGGCGGGCGGCTTCATCACGCGCATCGGCGTGGGCGGCTTGCCGTTCCTGCTGCCGCTGCTGTACCAATTGGGCCTCGGCCTGCCGGCGTGGCAATCGGGCCTGCTGATGATGCCGTCCGCCGCCGCCGCGATGGGCATGAAGTTCATCTCGGTGCGCGTGCTGGCCAGATTCGGCTACCGCCAGGTGCTCACCGTGAACACGCTGCTGATCGGCCTGACCATCGGCCTGTTCGCGCTGGTCCACCAGGGCACGCCGCTGTACGTCATCGTCATGATCAGCCTTTGCATGGGCTTTTTCAATTCGCTGCAGTTCTCCAGCATGAACAGCATCGCTTTCGCGGACGTCGACAGCGCCGATTCGAGCATGGCCAGCACCATCTCCAGTTCGATGCAGCAGCTGTCGGTGAGCTTCGGCCTGGCCGCCGGGTCGCTGATCACCGGCTGGTTCCTCGGCGACCTGCCGCAGTCGAACCGCCTGGCGCTGACGTCGGCGCTGCATTACGCCTTCATCACGCTGGCGGTGCTGACGATGCTGTCGTCGCTGACATTCTGGACGCTGCGCAAGGAGGACGGCGAAAGCATCAGCAGGGGCGGGGCTAACCGCGCGGCGTGACGATCAGGCGGTTCACGTAGGGATCGAGGACCAGCGGGCCCTGGTAGTTCTCCGGCGAGTACCGGTAAGCGTAGCTGGGCAGCAGCGAGTACTGTATCTGCAGCATCAGGCGCGGATGGCGGGCCGGCGCCGTGCCTTTGTGGATGCCGGCGGTGTCGACCGCGAAGCAGAAACCGCGCGAGCCGAGCGCCGTCAACAACTTCTCCGAACCGTAGGCGCTGGAGATTTCAGTGTCCGAGTAAAACCGCAGGCGCACCGGGGCCCGCGTCAGATGGCTGCCACGCAGGTAGACGTGCGGCCCGGCGTCGATATCGACGTCGGTCAGGTAGACCAGCACCTTCAGGTAGCGCCAATCCTCCGAGTCGCGGTGAAAGGCCTGCAGCGCGCTGCGATTTCCTTCCACCGGAAACGACCAGCGCAGCCCGAGCGCGGAGATGGTCGGCTTGCAGTGCATGTAACGGGCGGCCAGGCCGAGCAGCGGCGGACTGTTGGCCAGCGCCAGGATGTGCGGACAGTCGACGACATCGCGCAAATGATAGTCGGCCACGCGCACCCCGGCGGGCGCCTGCGTGGCCGTGAAGGCCCCGCGCACGCGATCACGGTCGAACAGGGGCTTGTTCTGGAGATAGGCGCGGATCTCGTCGCACTGCGCGCCGTTGAGCAGGTTTCCCAGCGGCGCATAGCCGCTGCCGCTCAGGTCCGCCAGGGCGGCCTTCTCCAACGCGGAATTGCCGTACAAATCTTGTCCCGATCCATGCCGCGCACGCAAGGCGCCACTCAGCGCGCGGATCACCAGGCGGCGCAATGAGGGACGCGTGACGATGCGTTGGCTGTAATACAACAGGCTGTGCAGAGGGGCAAAGTGCCGGCCGGGGGTGAGCTGCGCATATTCCATAGGGAAATTCCTTCCAGGTCCATCCCGAGAAGGTAGCAACCAGACGCCCCATGCGTTTTGATATCCGCTAAACCCCTTGTTGACGCCGGCGGACGGTGGCGCCGATCAGGCCCAGCCCGGCCAACAGCATGGCGTAGGTGGACGCTTCCGGCACGGCGGCGGTCACGTCGGTGTAGGCGCCGTCGAAGCGGAACACCGCCCGCTGGCCATTGATGCTGGTCAAACCGATCAGCGCCAGGAAGTTGCCGTCGGTGGAATAATCACCCAGCAGACGGAAGGCATACGCGCCCGAGGCGGCTTCGGTGAACGACAGCGTCTTGCCGTTGACCACCGCCCCCAGGCCGCTGAACGTCAACGAGGAAGCGCCGAGCCGCACGGAAGCGTCGTCCAGCAGCGACAGGCTGGCGAAGGTCTGCCCGCCCGCGCCGGCGTTGGTCAGGCGCAACGCGCCGCCGTTGAGAATCAGCCGGCTGTCGGCGGCGATGCGGTTGGCGCCGTCCAGGATCAGGGTGCCACCAGTCAGCACGGTGGCGCCGGAGTAGGTGCTCACACCGGACAAGGTGACGTCGCCGCTTTTGAATTCGACACTGTTGAAGTTGGAAATCGACCCGGCATAGGCGAAGCTACCGGCGGCTTGCACCACCATCACGTTGGCGCCGCCGACGCCGCCGTTGATGTCGCCGGCGATGCTGCCGCCGGTGATGGTCAGGCTGTTGTTGCCGCCGCCCATTTCGATCGCCTTGCCGCTGCTGGCGCCGTTGATGTTGCCGCCGCTGACGATGACGGTGTTGTCGGCGCCGGTCTTGATCGCGGCGTTGGCCGCGCCGCCGCCCTGGATGGTGGCGCCGGCGTTGTTGAAGATGGTGACGGTATGACCGCTGGCGGCGCCGATGGCGACGATGGCCGAATCGCTTTGGCCGCGTATCAGGCCGCCGGCCTGGTTGGTGATCGTCGCGTTGCCGTACAGGCCTTCGCGGGTGCCGTTGCTCAGGTCGTTGCCCGCCAGCGTGATGCCGCGGCCGACCGCGTTGGTGTTGCCCGCCGAAACCAGTCCTTCGATCGTGCCCGAGTTGGTGACGGCGCCGCCGCCGAAGCTGATGCCCTCGCTGTAGGCCGGGCCGTCGGCCGGCGCGCTGAAGGCGTTGACCGAGCGAATGATGCCGGTGTTGGTGATGGTGGCCAGGCCGTCCACATCCAGGCCGTCGCCGTCGCCGGTGATGCCGTGGCCGATGATGCTGCCGTGGTTGATGATGTTGGCGGTCTGGTTTTTATTGAAGCCGTCCAGATTGACGCCGGAGCCGTTGTTGCCGCGAACCACGCCGCCGGCCAGGTTGGTCAGGTCGATGACGAAGCTCGCGCCGGCGGTGTCCTGGCCGCCGGTGACGCCGTGGCGGGCGCCTTCGATCAGGCCGGTCGCGCCGTTGAAAATCTTGACGCCGGAGTTGCCTTGGACATCGACGCCATCGCTGCTGGCGCCGCTGGCGGTCAGCGAGCGGATGGTGCCGTTGTTGTTGACGACGCCGTTGACGCCGGCGCGCACCGCGTCGGCCTCGCTCGCTTGCAGCAGGCCGCCGCCGAAGTTGTTGACGACGTTGGCGCCGCTGGTGATGGAGCTGAAGTCCACCGCCTGGGCGCCGCCGGCGCTGGCGTTGAGCGAAATCATCGAGCCGTAGTTGTTCAAGGTGACGCTGGCGTTGGCCTTGGCCATCTGGATCACGTCGGCGTCGGCGGTCTGCATCAAGGCCGACGCGTTGCTGACGCTGCCGTTGATGATGACCAGGCCGGTGGCGCCGGTGTTGTCGCGGATCGCGCGGCCGCTGCCGGTCTGGCGGATGGCGCCTTGATTGGTGAGTGTCGCGTTGTTGCCGGTGATCGTCACCGCCACCGCGCCGCCGCCGACGGTCAGCGATCCGGACGTGGTCACGGTGCCGGTGTCGCCCTTGCCCAGGGTTCGGACCGTGCCGCTGGCGTCGCCGATGGTGAAATCGGCGGCGAAGGCCGCTTGCGCGCTCAGCGGCAACGTCGCCGCGACCAGCAGGGCTTGAATGGCGGAGGAAGCTTTCGGCAAGGTGATCTGCATGATTTGTCCCGGATATTATGTAAGCAAACTTTTAATATCCCATAAAATCATGACAAGATCGTGACCATCAGAGCGTTGTCAGCGCCTTGGCGAACTTGATCAGCCACAGCCGGCTTGGGCGCTCGCGGTCGTCGCCCCGGGCCACGCGCACCGTGTTGGCCGCGTTGCATCCGGCCGCGGCGCTGGTGACGATGACGCCGTTCGCGTCGGCGCTGCATTTGGTGATATCGGCATCCTCGATCGCCACGCCGGCCGCGCTGTAGACTTTGGTTTTCAGGCCGAAGTCGTTGTCGTTGACCAGCGCGAGCGTGTTGCCGTCGACGATGGTCAAGCCTTCCGCCTTCTCCGCCAGCCAGCCGACCGCGTTCAGATCGAGCAATTGGGTTTTCTTCAGCGTCACCACCGATTTCCAGTCGGCGCCGTTGACGGCCGCGCCGCCCATGCTGCTCTTCTCCAGATCCGACGTCGTCGCGTTGTAAGCGGCCGCCGCGATATCGGTCGCCGCGCCGATCTCCACCAGCATCAGCTTGTTGAACACCTTGCCGCCCGGCGCGGCGCCCTGCTCGATCACGATGAACTTGCCGTTGCCCAGCGCGACCACGTCACCCAGCTTGGCGTTGCCGGTGCGGCCATCCTGATAATCGGCGGCATCGAGCGGATAGGCGTACATCTTGCCGGACGTGCCGCTGGCCGGATCGAATTCCACCCAGCGGGTAAAGCGCGCGTAGCGTTCGACCGCCTCGCTCTTGCCGGTGACCGAATACGTCGCGTTGCCGTCGGTGAGCGGACTTTGCAGGAAGGCGTGCAGCTTGTCGGTGCTGGTATCCAGCGCCATGCCCTCCATGCCGCGATTGGCGCGGCGCTTGAGGAAGATGTCCGGCAGGCCGCTGCCGGGCGCGTATTTATTCAAGATGACGCCGGTGGCCGGATCGATCTTGACGATGAACGGGCCGTATTCATCCGACACCCACAGCACGTTGCGTTTCTTGTCGACGACGATCGCCTCGGAATCGATGCCGCCGGCGTTGAAGGTGGCTTTGCTGCTGGCGTCGTACTTCAGCGCGTCCATCACCGGCAGCTCGGCCGAATTGCCGACCGAACCCGGCGCCACCGGCAGGCCGGAGGCGTTGACGACGGCCGAGACTTTGATCGGCGTGGACGAGGTCAGCACCGCGCCGGTCTTGCCGACGGTGATCACGCCGAACGCGGGCGCAAAGCTGGGCGACGGGAAGATCTTGCTGCCGGTGACGCCGGTGCCGCTCAACGATGGCAGATTCGGACCGTCGCCGTTGGGGCCGCGGTCGGTCAGGCCGTAGAACTCCAGATCGCCATTGGCGTTGATGCCTTTGAAGGCGATCGACGAGCCGTAGGATGGCAGGAAGCCGAGCGGGAAGTCCTCCTTGACCTTGGCGTTGCCGCCTTCGTACGGGACGTAGAAATTGTTGGCCGCCTGGATCTGATAGCGGGTCACGGTCACGGCGACGTCGCCGAGCGGCGTCTTTTGCGTGAACGACTCGTTGACCGGGGTGCCGACCTTGGAGGCCAGCGTGTCTTCGAAGTGCTCGCGCACCAGGGCGCGGCGGTTGTCGTCGACCGTGCGGGCGGCGTACTTGGCGCCGGCGGCTTTCAGGTTATCGGTCATGGCGGCATTGAATGTGGTGGCGGACGCGCTGAAGTCGGCGCCTTTGGATGCCAGCGCGGTTTTCACGTCGGCGGCGATCTTGATGCCGTTCGACGGATCGCTGTCCTCATCCAGCAGCTGCAGGGCCAGCAAGCGATTGGTCACTTTGACGTCCTTGATGTCGGTGACGCCGGCCAATTGCAGCGGCGTGATGGTGGCCGCGCACGGTGCGCTGCCAAGGGCGATGCCGCCGATGCTGAAGGTGACGGTATCGCCAGCGTAACACGTGAACTCGCCTTTGGATGTCGTGCTGGCTTTGGCGGCCGTGCCGGCGACGTAGTCCAGGTTTTCCACCGCGCCGTCGAGGAACACGCCGGTCGTCGACGGGCGCGCGGGCGCCTCGTTATCGCTGCCACCGCAGCCGGCCAGGACGGAAAATACAGCGAGCGACAACAAGGAAAGATTTTTCATGCTAGCGGGCCTCGAATTGAAAAAGAGGCAAGTTTAACGTCGGCATGTGACGCGGCTGTGACGTGGTGACGTGTCGGCAAAATGGCGGGGGATGACGAGATGTCGCGGTTCCACGTAGGGCGCGGCGCACAGACGAAAAAAACCCCCATCCGCACTGAACGCGATCTTGAGCGCGTTCAGGCTGATGGGGGTTTTTAATATAACTAGCCTGACGATAACCTACTTTCACACTGGTTGCAGCACTATCATCGGCGCAGAGTTGTTTCACGGTCCTGTTCGGGATGGGAAGGGGTGGGACCAACTTGCTATGGTCATCAGGCATTGACTTGT
>DATMSN010000080.1:0-2750 GCA_035565375.1 Duganella sp.
ACGCCGGCATCTCCGGCGCCCGGCTGCTGGGCGACCGCATGGGTGTGAACGCGGCGGCGCGTTTCGGGCAGGATGCGCTGGGTCGGCCCGGCGTCGGGACCGTCGTGGTTCTGATGGGGATCAACGACATCGGCTGGCCGCAAAGCGCCTTCGCCCCGGACGAGCCGCCGATGCGCGCGGAACGCATGATCGCCGTTTATCGCCAGTTGATCGCGCAGGCGCGCGTGCGCGGGGTGCGCATCGTCGGCGGGACGTTGTTGCCGTTTGAAGGGGCGCTGCAAGGCACGCCGTTCGACGGCTATTACACGCCGGCCAAGGACGCGGTGCGGCGCGAGGTCAATCGGTGGATAAGGGACAGTGGGGAGTTCGACGCGGTGGTCGATTTTGATGCGTTGATGCGCGATCCGGCACGGCCGGCGCGCATGCTGCCGCGCTACGACAGCGGCGACCATTTGCATCCGGGTGATGCCGGTTACGAGGCGATGGCGAAAGCGGTGGAGGCCTTGAAATCGCCGTGATCGGCCAATGCATGCGCCGCCGACCACGCTCGTCGAATCAACCGTTGTTGACCACCAAACGCGGCTCGTCGCCGGCGCTGTCGAAGCGCTTCCTGATCGAGGCGGTGATACCCGCCCCGTCCAGGCCGACGCTGGCGAGCAGCTTGACCGGATCGCCATGATCGATGAACTTATCCGGCAAGCCAAGCATCAACACCTGCTTGAGGATGCCTTCGGCCGCCAGCGCTTCGGCCACCGCCGAGCCGGCGCCGCCCATGATCGAGCCCTCCTCCACCGTCACCAGATAATCGTGTTCGGCGGCCAGCTGCTTGACCAACTCCACATCCAGCGGCTTGATGAAGCGCATATTGGCGACCGTCGCGTCGAGCGTCTCGCCCGCCGCCATCGACGGCGTCACCATCGACCCGAACGCGAGGATCGCGATCTTCTGCCCTTTGCGCTTGATCTCGCCCTTGCCGATCTCGATCGTCGTCAGCTCCGGCTTGATCGCCGCGCCGATGCCGGCGCCGCGCGGATAGCGGATCGCCGCCGGCCCCTTGTACTGGTAGCCGGTGGTGAGCATTTGCCGGCATTCGTTTTCATCCGAGGCGGCCATGACGACCATGTTCGGAATGCAGCGCAGATAAGCCAGATCGTAGTTGCCCGCGTGCGTGGCGCCGTCGGCGCCGACCAACCCGGCGCGGTCCAGCGCGAACGTGACGTCCAGGTTTTGCAGCGCGACGTCGTGGATCAGCTGATCGTAGGCGCGCTGCAGGAAGGTCGAGTAGATCGCCACCACGGGCTTCAGCCCCTCGCAGGCGAGGCCCGCCGCAAAAGTGACGGCATGCTGTTCGGCAATGCCGACGTCGTAGTAGCGGTCCGGAAAACGCTGCTCGAACTCGACCAGCCCCGAGCCTTCGCGCATGGCCGGCGTGATGCCCACCAGCCGGCCGTCGTGCGCGGCCATGTCGCAGAGCCATTGGCCGAAGACCTGCGTGAAGGTCTGCTTCGCCACCGCGGTGGGCTTGACCAGCCCCACCTGCGGATCGAACTTGCCGGGCCCGTGGTAGGCCACCGGATCGGCCTCGGCCAGCTTGTAGCCCTGCCCCTTCTTGGTGACCACGTGCAGGAACTGCGGGCCTTCCAGGTGCTTGAGGTTCTCGAGCGTGGGCACCAGCGAATCGAGGTCGTGGCCGTCGATGGGACCGACGTAGTTGAAGCCGAACTGCTCGAACAGCGTGGCCGGCACCACCATGCCCTTGGCATGCTGCTCGAAGCGCTTGGCCAGTTCGAACAGCGGCGGCGCGGCGCGCAGCACGCTCTTGCCGACGTTCTTGGCCGCGGCGTAGAAATTGCCGCTCATCAGCTGCGCGAGGTAGCGGTTGAGCGCACCCACGGGCGGGCTGATCGACATGTCGTTGTCGTTCAGGATGACGAGCAGCTTGCAGTCGCACACGCCGGCGTTGTTGAGCGCCTCGAAGGCCATGCCGGCCGTGAGCGCGCCGTCGCCGATGATGGCCACGGAATGGCGGTCCTCGCCCTTCTGCTTGGCCGCCATCGCCATGCCGAGCGCGGCCGAGATGCTGGTCGAGGAGTGCGCCGTGCCGAAGGTGTCGTATTCGCTCTCGCTGCGCTGCGGAAAGCCCGAGATGCCGCCGATCTGCCGCAGCGTGGGCATGCGCTCGCGCCGGCCGGTGAGGATCTTGTGCGGATAGGTCTGGTGGCCCACGTCCCACACCAGGCGGTCGTGCGGCGTGTTGAACACATGGTGCAGCGCGACCGTGAGCTCGACCGTGCCGAGGTTCGAGCTCAGGTGGCCGCCGGTGCGCGAGACGTTGTCGAGCACGCAGGCGCGCACCTCGGCCGCCAGCTGCCTGAGCTGGGCGCGGTCGAACTGGCGGATCGGGGATGGATCGTGAAGCGTGGGAAGCAGCGCAGCCATGGGATCGTCGTGGGTCTTCTTGTCCATCTGTGAGTTGTTCATCGGTCGCGGTCGACGACCATGTGGGCCAGCGCGCGCAAGGCCGCGGTGTCGACAAGGCCGCTGCGGTCCAGCGCCGCAAGCGATTCGGCCAGCAGCTGCCTCGCCTGCGCACGCGCACCGTCCAGGCCCCACAGCGAAACATAGGTGGGCTTGTCGGCGGCCGCATCCTTGCCGGCCGTCTTGCCGAGGGTCTGCGAATCGGCCGTGACATCGAGGATGTCGTCGACCACCTGGAACGCCAGGCCGATGGCCGCGCCATAGTCGCGCAG
>DATMSN010000081.1:0-6446 GCA_035565375.1 Duganella sp.
GTATGGGTCGGCGGGGGTCAGCGGCGATAGCCGCCACGTCCCCAGCCTCGTCCGCCCCAGCCGCCGCGGTGGCCGCCCCAGTAGCGGCCGAACGAGAAGTCCAGGCCGATCGACACCGGCGGGTAGTAATAGGCCGGCGCCGGCTGGTAATACACGGGCGCCGGCGCGTAGTAGACCGGCGCGGCGACGTAAGTGGTGGTGGTGACCGGCTCGGCATAGACCACGCGCGAACTCGGCGCCGGCAATTCCTCGGTCGTGTAGACGGTCGTCGGAGCGTTGCCCGACACGCGGTCGGACGGCTGCACCGACACCGTGTGCCATTGATACGGATCCTGTACCCGGGCGGTGGTGTAGTAAGGCTGCTGCACTGCGCACCCGGTCAACGCCGCCAACACGCCGACCACGGCAAAGATAGTCTTCATGGCAAATCTCCTTGTTCCATATTTGTACTATATAAGGAAGTTTAGCGCGTCCGCAGCCCGATTACAGCTTGTTACACGTAATAATACTGGCGAAAAAAAAGGAACAGCATGCTGTTCCTTTGGGTGGCGCCAGGCGGGACTATGCTTAATCCAGCTTCCAGGCGTAATCGACCTTGGTCCAGGTTTCGGCCGGCGAACCGTCCTTGGTGCCCGGCTTGAACTTGCAGGCGCTCAGCGCCTTGATGGCGGCCTTGTCCAGGTTCTTGAAGCCGCTGGTCTTGTCGACCTTGGAATCGGCCACCGAGCCGTCCGACTTGACCAGGAACGACATCGACACCGTGCCCTGCTCTTCGTTCATCAACGACGCTTTCGGATATTCGGCCTTGCAGGTCTTGGAATCGAAACTGGCAGGAACCTCGGCGGCGAACACCGCCGGCGCGCTCGACACGAGCACTGCTGCAACCACACTCAACCAACGCTTATTTGTAGACATCTGATTTCCCCTAGTGGATGGATCGGCAATCAGCCACGCGCCCAGGCATGGCCCCTTGAGACAGGTGTTACAGCTTCCAGCTATAGTCGACCTTGGTCCAGGTCTGTGCTACCGCGCCGTCCTTGGTGCCCGGCTTGAACTTGCAACCGCTCAGCGCTTTCATGGCGGCCTTGTCGAGGTTCTTGAAGCCGCTCGACTTCTCCAGCTTCGATTCGACGACGTTGCCGTCGGCCGCCACCAGGAACGACATCTTGACGTCGCCCTGCTCTTCATTGATCAGCGATGCCTTCGGATATTCCGCCTTGCAGTTCTTGGCGTCGAGCGAGGCCGGCACTTCAGCGGCCACGGCGACGGCGGATACGGCGGACAGCAAAACGGCGGCGAATACACTGGTCGAAAACTTGTTCATTTGCATTTCCCAACAATTATTTTTAGAGACTGATTAGATAGACGCCAAGGCCCGCACACGTGTCGCAAAGGGCGACAGCAGGCCATGGCAGGCTTAAAACTCTTCCCACTCGTCGGCGGCGTTGCTGCTCGGCGCGTTGACGACCTTCTTCGGTTTGGCGGCCGGCGCGGCTGGCTTGGCGGCCAGTTTGCGCACCGGCGCGCGGACGGCGGCGATCGGCTTGACCACCGCTTTCGGGGCCGGCGTAAATACCGGAGCGGCGACGCGCTCCTCGCCTTCCACCAGCTTGAAGATGCTGACCACCCGGGACAACTCGGAGGCCTGGTCTTGCAAGCTTTGTGCAGCGGCGGCGGATTCTTCCACCAACGCCGCGTTTTGCTGGGTCATGCTGTCCATCTCGATGATCGACAGGTTGACCTGTTCGATGCCGGCGCTCTGTTCCTGGCTGGCGTTGGCGATCTCGCTCATGATGTCGGTCACGCGGCGCACCGAGGCGACCACCTCGTCCATCGTCACGCCGGCCTGGCCGACCAGCTTGGTGCCGGCGCCGACTTTTTCGACCGAGTCATCGATCAGCATCTTGATTTCCTTGGCGGCGCCCGCCGAGCGCTGGGCCAGGTTGCGCACTTCCGACGCCACCACGGCGAAGCCGCGGCCCTGTTCGCCGGCACGGGCCGCCTCGACGGCGGCGTTCAGCGCCAGGATGTTGGTCTGGAAGGCGATGCCTTCGATGACGGCGATGATCTCGGTGATCTTGGTCGAGCTGCGCGAAATGTCGCTCATGCTGGTGACCACGCGCTGCACCACCTCGCCGCCGGCGACGGCGATGCCCGAGGCGTTGCGCACCAGGTTGTCGCCGTTGACCGCGTTCTGCGCGTTCTGCTTCACGGTCGATGTCAACTCCTCCATGCTGGACGCGGTCTCCTCCAGCGACGACGCCTGCTCCTCGGTGCGCTGCGACAGGTCGGCGTTGCCCTCGGCGATTTCGGCCGCCGCCACGGCGATAGAGTTGGCCGACGACTTGATGCCCGAGACGATGCCGTTGAGCTGCTTGCGCATCGATTCGAGCGACGCCATCAGGCTGTCGCTGCCGTCCTGCAGCGGCACGTCCACCTGCAGGTTGCCGTCGGCGATCTGGCGCGCCACGTCCTGCGCCAACGACGGTTCGCCGCCCAGCTGATTGAGGATGCTGCGGGCGACCCAGACGCCGGTGGCCAGCGCGAACGCGATCGCCGCCAGCGCCGCGGCCATGATAACTTTGCTCGATGTCTCGGCCATGCCGGAGGCCTCCTCGCCGCTGTCGCGGTTGGCCTGCTCCTCGATCGCCTGCATCTCCTTCAGCAGCGCCAACCAGGCGCGCTGTTTGGTGCGCAGAGCGCCCATCAGCAGCGTGGTCGCCTCCTCCGGCTTGTTGGCCAGGCCCAGTTCCTCCACCTGTTTAAACAGCGGCAGCGCCGCCGCCTCGGCCTCTTTCAGCGACGCGAACAGCGCGCGCTCCTTCGGCGAGGTTTCGACGTCGTCGTCCAGTATCTTGCCCAGCTTTTGATAGGCATCGGCGTACAGCCGTTCCTGCGTGCGGATGCGGTCGGCCTCGATCCGCATCGAGGGCAGGTCGCTCAGCAGCGCCAGATTGCGCACGGCGAGCGCGCGGTCCAGCAAACTGAGGCGCAGCTCGACCGCCAACGTGCTCTGCACGCTGTTCACATAGACGATTTCCGTCAGGCCCGACCTGAGCTTGTTCAGGCTGACGACGCCCAGAATGGAAATGATGACTAGCAAAACCAACAAGATGCCGAAGCCGCCCGCCATGCGCGTTTTGACGCTCAAATTTTTCATATGCCTGCTTTCCGTGATGTCCAGCGCCGGGGTTGAGGTGAAGCACTTCCTACTGGAAGGATATAATTAACATTTCTTAATGGCAAGGAATTATCCGGAGCGAAGCGGCCGCCGTTGTGCGCCGGCGACGCACCGGCAGGCTGATGGCGGTCGAGCAGGTTTGCTATCTGACATCACAACGTCTTCACAAACTCCCGAATACCGCTGAGCAGCATCTCGACCGACATCGCCGTCAGGATCAGGCCCATGAGGCGCTCGAAGGCCGTCATCACCTGCGGGCCGAGCACCTTCTGCAGCCGCTCGGCGCTGAGGAACACCAGCAGCCACACCACCGCCACCGCCGCCAGCGCGGCCACGTGCACCATCACTTCGCCGGTGCTGTCGCTGGAGAACAGCAGCACCGTGGCCAGCGCGGACGGACCGGCCAGCGCCGGTATCGCCAGCGGCACGATGAACGGCTCTCCGCCGTCGGTGCGGCCCAACACGCCGTCCGGATGCGGGAAGATCATGCGGATCGAAATGAGCAGCAGGATCACGGCGCCGCCGATGCGCAGCGCGACCTCCGACAGATGCAGCGCCGCCAGGAAGTGGCGGCCGAAGAACATGAAGATCAACAGCAGCACGAAGGCGATCCCGCACTCGCGCACGACGATGCGCGAGCGGCGCGCCGGCGGCACCGGATTGAGCACGCTGGCGAACAGCGGCACGTTACCGAAAGGGTCGGTCACGAGGACCAGCAAAATGAAGGTCTGGAAGAAGTCTTGGGTCATGTGTTTTTTTATTGAATAAAAAAGGGAGCCGAAGCTCCCTTGGTCGAACAGCTTATTTCGCCGATTCGCCTTTTTTGATCCATGCCGCCAACTGGTGCGGACGCAGACCGTCGTAGTCCTCGAACGGCTGGTGGATCCACGGATTGTGCGGCAGTTCCTCCATCTGGTAGTCCGGCTTGAAGGCCGAGCTGCCCTTGGTCCAGATCACGGCCGACTTCACATCGGTAACGCCTTCGAAGTTGTCCTTCAAGTGCTTCATCACCTTGATCAAGGTGACGCCGGAATCGGCCAGGTCGTCCACCAGCAGGATCTTGCCGCTCAACGGGCCCTTGGTCATCGTCATGTACTTGGCGATGTCCAGGTCACCGCGCACGGTGCCCGCTTCCTCGCGGTAGCTGCTGGTCGACAGGATCGCCAGCGGCACGTCGAAGATGCGCGAGAAGACGTCGCCCGGACGCACGCCGCCGCGCGCCAGGCACAGGACCATGTCGAACTTCCAGCCCGATTCATGGACCTTCAGCGCCAGGCGCTCGATCAGGCGGTGGTACTCGTCCCAGGATACCCACAGGTGTTTTTCGTTCGATTGCGGTTCGCTCATGATGATTCCTTGATTACTCGAACGGATGACGCAGGACGATCGTCTCTTCACGATCCGGACCGGTCGATACCATGTCGACCGGCACGCCGACCAACTCTTCGATACGTTTGATGTAGGCGCGCGCGGTGGCCGGCAGCGCGGCCAGCGATTTCGCGCCGACGGTGCTTTCGGTCCAACCCGGCATCTCTTCGTAGACCGGCACGCAGCGCGCGGCTTCCTCGGCGCCCGACGGGAAGATGTCGACGGCCATGCCGTCGATGGTGTAGCCGGTGCACAGCTTGAGCGTTTCCAGGCCGTCCAGCACATCGAGCTTGGTCAGGCACATGCCGGTGACGCCGTTGATCTGGACCGAACGGCGCAGCAGCGCGGCGTCGAACCAGCCGCAGCGACGCGCGCGGCCCGTGACGGTGCCGAACTCGTGGCCCACTTGCGCCAGGTGGTGGCCGACGCCGGCATCGGTCGGCAGCTCCGAAGGGAACGGGCCGGAACCGACGCGGGTGGTGTAGGCCTTGGTGATGCCCATGATGTAGTGCAGCATGTTCGGGCCGACGCCGGAGCCGGCGGCGGCGTTGCCGGCCACGCAGTTCGACGAGGTGACGAACGGATAGGTGCCGTGGTCGACGTCCAGCAGCGAGCCTTGCGCGCCTTCGAACAGCAGGTTGGCGCCGGCCTTGTGCGCGGCGTACAGCGCGCTCGAGACGTCGGTCACCATCGGGCGCAGGCGCGGCACGTAGGCCAGCGCGTCGTCCAGGGTTTTCTGGTATTCGATGCGCGGGGCCTTGAGGTAGTGCTCCAGCACGAAGTTGTGGTAGTCGAGGTTCTCGGCCAGCTTCTCGGCGAAGCGCTTCTCGTTCAGCAGGTCGGCGACGCGGATGGCGCGGCGCGCCACCTTGTCTTCGTAGGCCGGGCCGATGCCCTTGCCGGTGGTGCCGATCTTCGCTTCGCCGCGGGCGGCTTCACGGGCCAGGTCCAGCGCGGCGTGGTAAGGCAGGATCACGGGAGCGGCGTCCGACACCTTCAGGCGCGAAGCGACTTCGACGCCGACTTTTTCCAGCTTGTCGATTTCGCGCAGCACGTCCGGCACCGACACCACCACACCGTTACCGATGTAGCAGGCCACGCCCGGACGCATGATGCCCGACGGGATCAGCTGCAGCGCGGTTTTCACGCCGCCGATGACCAGCGTGTGGCCGGCGTTGTGGCCGCCCTGGAAGCGGACCACACCTTGTGCATGATCGGTCAACCAGTCGACGATCTTGCCCTTGCCTTCATCGCCCCACTGGGTACCGATGACGACGACGTTCTTTGCGTTTTTCTTTGACATCACACTAACCTAAGTTTTTAAGAATCCAGTTGCTACCACTATCGTCGAGTACCAGAGCGCGGTCGCACTCGAACTCGTCCAGCTCGTTGCTGTGACCCGGCATACTCTGGATCACGACTTCGCCGGACTTGCGCAGCTCGGCGATTTTTTCCTTCAATTCGGGCGCGTTGCCCCATGGCGCGCGGATCGACTGCTTGCGCTCCGCGGTCGGCAACAGGCGCGCCAGTTCGCGCAGGTCGAGCGAGAAGCCGGTGGCGGGACGCGCCCGGCCAAAGGCCTCGCCTACGTGATCGTAACGGCCGCCGCGCGCGACGGCGTGGCCTGCTACATCGGCAACGGCGTGGTGCTGTCCGTGCCCGACCTGCTGCGCGAGATCGACAAGCTCGAGGCGGCTGGCGTGGAAGTGGCGTCGCGCCTGAAGGTGTCGGAAGCCTGCCCGGTGATCCTGCCTTACCACACCGCGCTCGATGCGGCACGCGAGGCTGCCCGCGGCGCAGCCAAGATCGGCACCACCGGCAAGGGCATCGGCCCGACCTACGAAGACAAGGTGGCACGGCGCGCGATCCGCATCGCCGACATGCTCAACGAGCAGCG
>DATMSN010000082.1:0-2137 GCA_035565375.1 Duganella sp.
TTGGCTGGCTCGTAAGTCAGACCGCGCTGGCCGGCGTAGACGGCGACATCCACCGGCGCGTTGACCGTGAATTCATTCTGTACCTTGCCCTTGACACCTCGGGCCACCGGCGGCGCAAACACCAGCGGCCGCGCGCCTGGCGCTTGCGGCGCCACGTCCCACGTCCAGGCGGAAAACAGCAGCGAAAAGCCGTGGCGCATCAGGAAGCCGTCGCCCGCATCGGCGGCGGTGGTCGGATCGTTGTTGACAGGGCTGCGGCCATTGACCTGCCCCATGATCGCGATACCGCCACGGTTGTTGACGTCATAGATCAAACTGGAGGGCCGCGCGCCGGTTGGACGCAACAGTATGAACTCGCTGGAAAAGACCACGCGACCGCGCGCGTCGCGTGGCGCGCGCTTCAAATCGGCGATGACGGCGTTGGCCTTAAGCCCGGGATCAAGCGCGTAGTAGGCGACGCCGCGTATCTTTTCATACGTACCGGCGTCGCCAAAGCTCATGCCCGCGGCGAACGGCGTGCGCTCGACTACCTCGACACGCTCGACAGCTGCCCGCGCCGGGAGCCAGAGAACTACCACGGTGGTGGTGGCCAGCAGTGCCAGCCGACGTTTGTTGATCATCGCGCGCCTCATCCGTTTGCAAAGCGCCCATGCTAGCAGACGTCGCTCCTTTTTAAACCATCAAGTCGGCGTATCGACATCATCCCAGTCGCGGTCCTCGAAACGCACAAGCCAGTTCAGAGCATGGTGGCGCTCCTGCAGCACACCATCGTTCAAGCCTGCCGGCGCCGGATACTTCTTCAACAACGCCTGGCGCGTGGCCCAATGCAGCCGATAGTGCAGATCCAACGCGTCCAGGATCTCTGCGCCGGGACGCACAGCCGGCTGCTTGCGCAAGCCTTCGGTTCCCCGCTCGATGGCGGTGCGGGAGATGGCCGACACGTCGCAGATCGCGTCCGCGAAGGGCAGCGCATCCTGCAGCCCCAAAGCCCACTGCAGCACCAGTATGGCCTCGTAGCGCCACAAGTACCGCGTGATTTCCTGTTGCGTGGGCGCCTCCTGCGCCAGGAATACCCGCTCGGCGTCGGACAAGCCGGCGAATGCGGGCGGAAAGCGTTGCTGAAGATCGGCGGCCGTGATCGGCGTGTCGCCCGTCAGCGACTCCGCCCGTATCGCCACCACGAACAAGGCCAGCATCCTTCTGAGCACATCCTCCGGAGCGCGCAAACGCAGTTCCGGCTCGGAGACCAGCGGCGGCAGATCCGCCGGCACCGCGACCTTGTGGGCGGCGAGCAACTCGTCGGTGCGCGCCTTGCGCTCCCAGGCCTGCGGCGGATACGGTATCACGGCCTGCGGATCGCCATCGTCGCCGGAAGCGGGTAAGAGAATGCGTCCCTGCGGATCGCGCACGCTGCCATCCGCCATGAACACGACAGCGTTGGCCGCCCGCGCCCACTCGGAGAAGCTATCCATCGCGCCCTCCTCCACGGCCAGGCTGACATGCTGGCGCACCCGCTGGAGATGGCGGATCACGTGGTATCGCACACGCGTCATGTTGCCTTGGCCGGCGTCGGCCAGATGGTTCATGAAGCCATTGAGATGCGGCTGCAATTCCGGATCGGACAGATCGCGGCGTGCATTCAACACATGCGGGAAGCTGGGCGCGGGAGTGTCGGCGACCGTGCAGTAGGCGTTCAGCAGGATGTGGTTACTGAGGTCTTTCGGTGAAAACAGTTGTTTCAGTCGGTTTAGCATAAGTAATTCGTCGTTTAACGCATATCCAGCGCGCGGCGGCGACGCGGCGGCGGGAACGCTCGGTCCAGCGCCGCCAGATCTTCCGCGGAGAGGCGGATGTCGGCGGCGGCGCGATTAGCGCGCAAGTGTACAGGATCGACGGCCTTGGGGATGGCGATCACGCCCTCCTGATGCAGCACCCACGCCAGTGCGATCTGCGCCGGGGTGGCGCCATGCGCCTCGGCGACGGCGCGCAGGCCGGGATTGCCGAGCAGCGCGGCCTGTTCGCGGCCGGTCGATTCCAATGGCGAATAGGCCATCACCGGCATGCCTTGTTGGCGGCACCACGGCAGCAGATCGAACTCGATCCCGCGCTTCATCAGGTTGTACAGCACCTGGTCGGT
>DATMSN010000083.1:0-6625 GCA_035565375.1 Duganella sp.
CGCGCTCGATGAAGCCGCGGCAGATCGCCCGCCCTATGCCGCCCGCGCCGCCGGTGACCAGGGCTACCCGCCCCGCCCGGCCGGCGTTCGATGTTATCGCCATGTGTATTCCTCTCTGTGTTCTTGATTATTCTTGTTACCGGCCGCGCCCAGTTGCATCCAGATGGTCTTGGTCTCGGTGTACTGGTCGTGCGCCAGCAGCGATTTTTCACGCCCGCCGAAGCCCGACTCCTTGTAGCCGCCGAACGGCACGCCGGTATCGCCTTCGGAGAAGCAATTGATCGACACGGTGCCGGCGCGGATCGACTTGGCCACGCCGTGGGCCGAATCCAGATTGCTGGTATAGACCGACGACGCCAGTCCGTAGCTGGTATCGTTGGCGATGGCCACGCCCTGCGCCAGGTCGTCGAACTCCAGCACCGACAGCACCGGCCCGAATATCTCCTCGCGCGCGATCGTCATCGACGGCAGCACGCCGTCGAAGATGGTCGGCTCGACGAAGCTGCCGCCGCTGTCCTGGCGCACCTGGGCGCCGCCGTGCACCAGCCGCGCGCCCTGCTCCCTGCCGCCGGCGATATATCCCAGCACGCGCCGCATGTGTCCCGGCTCGATCAGCGCGCCGACGCGGGTGGCCGGATCGAGCGGATCGCCGACCACCCATTCGTCGAAGGCGCGCCTGACCTCCTCCAGCAACTCATCCTTACGCGAGCGGTGGACGATCAGGCGCGAACCGGCGCTGCAGTTCTCGCCCTGGCAGAACAGCGCGCCGGTGGCGACCTGCCGCGCCACGCGGGGAAGGTCGAAGGCGTCCGCCAGCACCAGCGCCGGGCTCTTTCCGCCGCATTCGAGCACCACCCGCTTCAGGTTCGACTCGGCCGAATACTTCAGGAACAACCGTCCCACCTCCCCCGAACCGGTAAAGCTGATGCAGTCGATGTCGCGATGCCGGCCCATGGCCTGGCCGACGGTTTCCCCGTAGCCGGGAACGATATTGAGGACGCCGTCGGGAATGCCCGCCTCCAGCGCCAGGCGGCCCAGCATCAGCGCCGTCAACGAAGTCTGTTCGGCGGGCTTGATGACGATCGAATTGCCGCTGGCGAGCGCGGGGCCGATCTTCCAGCCGGCCAGGTAGATCGGAAAATTCCACGGCAGGACCGCGCCCACCACGCCGATCGGCTCGCGCACGATCATCGCCACCACGTCCGGCGCGGTCGGCGCCACCTGGTCGTACAGCTTGTCGGCCGCCTCCGCGTGCCAACGCAGACTGTCGATCATGTCCGGCAGGTCGGCCGACAGCGCGTCGCGTATCGGCTTGCCCGAGTCCAGGCTCTCCATCAGCGCCAGCGTCTCCAGATTGTCCTCGACCAGATCGGCCAGCCGCAGCAGCACCTTTTTCCGGTGCTTGGGCGACGCCCGCGACCAATCGCCACGGTCGAAGGCGCGCCGCGCCGCGCCGACCGCCTGGTCCACATCGGCCGCGCCGCAACTGGCGATGCTCGCCAAACGCGCGCCATTGGCCGGATTGACGGTGTCGAGGCGCTGCCCGGAGGCGGCATCGACGAAGCGCCCGCCGATCAGCGCGCGGGTCTCGAAATCGAGTCCGGCGGACAGCCGCCGATAGTCTTGCAGGGTCTTGTCCATGCTCATTTTTAATTCTCCTCAAGCCGCCGCGCGCAAGCCGGCAGCCGACCGCGAGGCGGCCACGCCGTCGCGCAGATTGTCGTAATAGGACTCGCTCAATTCCGGCCAGCCCATTTTCCTGCGCAGGCGCTTCAGGTAGGACTTGAGCGCGTGCGCCTCCAGATACACCTCGTGCCGCTGCGACTTGACGAATTTGAGCCCGCCCGACAAATCGGGATCGTCGCTGGCGATGAGCGCGTCGAAGGGGCTGGTCTTGCCGCCGTTGTCGAGCTGGTCGCGCAGGTAGGCGGCGATCATGAAGGCCTCGGTGTCGAACAATTTATAGGCGCTGGAGTTGGTCTCGACGTAACCGATGCCGAACAGGTTGCGGTGATCGCGGCTGAACATCGACAGATACAGCTGCGGCCTGCCGCCGCGCCATTCGAAGTACTCGCCGGCGTATTTGCAGCTCCACTTGTAGCCGGTGGCGTAGATCACCAGGTCGAGCGCCTCGCGGCTGCCATCGTTGAAGACGACGTCGTCGCCGTCGTAGTGCGAGATGTCCGGCTTGACGGCGATATTGCCGTGCTGCAGATTGTGCAGCAGCTGCGAATTGAGCAGCGGATGACTCTCGAACAGGCGGTGGTCCGGCTTGGGCAGCCCAAAGCGCGTCAGGTCGCCGGTGAACATTTTCAGCAGCCCGCTCATGATCGGCCGCGCGATCCAGATCGGCAATGGCGGGCCGCTCTCGCCCACCTGGTCGGCCGGCAGCCCGAACAAATGCTTGGGGATGAAGTGGTAGCCGCGCCGCATGCTGATGAAGGCCTTGTCGGCGCGGGCGGCGGCGTCGCAGGCGATGTCCGCGCCGGAATTGCCGGCGCCGACGATCATCACCCGCTTGCCCTTGAATTCATCGCCGCTCTTGAAAGTGACCGAATGGCGGATCTCGCCGTTGAAGCGGCCTTTGATCTCGGGCATGTTGGGGTCCCAGTTGCAGCCGGTGGCGCAGATGACGGCCAGATAGCGGCGGCGCGCGCCATCGCCCAGGGTCACCACCCACTTGCCGTCCTGCTCCTTGCGCACGTCCCGCACCGGGGTGTTGAAACGGATCGCCCCGCGCAGGCCGAAGGCGTCGGCGTAGCTGCGCACATAGCTCAATATCTGCTGATTGGTCGGATAGTCGGGATAGGACTTCGGCATCGGAAAGCCGATAAAGCCCGACAGGTCGCGCGACGAAATGAAGTGCGCCGATTCGTAGATCGGGCTACCGGGATTGTGCATGTCCCAGATGCCGCCCACGTCGGAGTGGCGCTCGAACTGTTCGTACGCCAGCCCCATTCCTTTGAGCGCGCGGGCGGCGGACAGGCCGCCGGGACCCGCGCCGATCACGCATACGGCGTTGCCGCAGTCGATAATCTGGTCAGTCTGCTCTTGTGCCATTTTCAGTCTCCCTTGTGTGTTGTCGTGTTGTGCGTCGTCGCGTTTGGCCCCGCGTAGGTGTCGAGTTCATTGTGCAAACAAAGTCGCCGGCACATGGGGGCCAAAAGGACAGGCAGGGAGCATTTCCGGCCAACGCCGCCGTCCGGGCGGGCGCACAACACCGGGGCCTGTTTGGCCATACCGGCGTCCTCCGGTGTCCGATCCGGCCCCTTTGCCGCTCCGGCGCGCGACTACATTCAATATCAGAAGGCTGAAAAAAGACCGATCCGTAAAACCATACATAACAACGGGAGATATCGTGAAGACAATCGAAAAACATGCGCCATCCGGCCACCAGCAAGCGTTGCGCACACTGGCGCGCAGCATCGCCATGGCATTCGCCGGCACCGCCGTCGCCCACGGCGCGCTGGCCCAGGACGACATCCAGAAAGTGGTCGTCACCGCGCAATCGCGGTCGCAGTCGGCGCAGGACGTGCCGATTTCGATGGAGGTCGTAACGGCCAAGGACATCCGCAACCTGGGTGCGAACAACCTCGGTGATCTGAACGGATATCTCCCCGGCCTGGAGGTGAACGCCACGCAGCCCACGCAACCACTGTTCGGCATACGGGGCGTGCAGGCCGGCGACTTCGGCATCGGCACCGACATGCCGGTCGGTATCTATGTGGACGGGGTCTATACCGGCAAGACCGGCGGCGCGCTGATGAACTTCATCGATATCCAGCGCGTCGAGGTGCTCAAGGGGCCTCAGGGAACGCTCTTTGGCCGCAACAGCGCCGCCGGTGCGATCTCCGTGGTCACCAACGAGCCGGATCAAACGCTCGACATGAGCGGCCATGTCAAGGTCGGCGAGTACGGCCGCGCCGACGTCGATGCGATGGTCAACCTGCCGCTGGCGCAGAACACGGCGGCGCGGCTGGTGTTCGTGCGCGCCGAAAGCGATGGCTGGGCGCGCAACGCCACCACCGGCGAGCGCGCCGCCGGCGACAAATCCTGGGCCGCGCGGCTCTCGCTCAAGCAAAAGATAGCCGACGCGACGCTGAACCTGACATTGGAGCACGAACAGCTGCGCCAGAAAGGCTGGCCGGCCTTCGGCGTCGTCAAGGACCCCGCGCAGCCGTTCGCCGGCTTCAAGGGCGTCTACGATGCCGCCTACGTCGCCAACTTCGTCGATCCGCGCAAGGCGCCGCTGGAGAACGACGTCGGCGGCAGCGAACGGCGCACCTTCGACGGCGCCTCGCTGCGCGCCGAACTGCCGCTGGGCGGCGTCACCCTGCGCTCGATCACCGCGTACCGCACCTTCTCCACCTACAACCTGACCGACAACGACGGCGGCGCGCGCACCGGCTTCTCGCTGGCGAACACGGATCAGAAGCAGGCCTACAACTGGCAGCAGGAATTCAAGCTATCCGGTAAGACCGAACAGCTGGACTGGATCGCCGGCGCGAGCTTCTACGACAACCGCGAGCGCCAAGCCTCGACCGCGCTGCTCAACACCGCGACCCTGGACAACGTCAGCCTGCTCAACGGCGGCAACGCCGACCTGGCGGGCCTGTTCGGCGCGCTGGGCCAGGCCGGCATTCCCGGTGTCGACGCCACGTCGAACTTCCCGTGGGGCGAGACCACCCACAACTACCTGAGGACGCGCGCGTTCTCGGTTTACCAGGACGTGATCTGGCACGCCACGCCGTCCACCAACCTGACCCTGGGGCTGCGCTGGAGCCGGGACCGCAAGAACATGGAGTGGTATGTGCCCGGACGGCAGTCGCCGGCGCTGGACGAGCTGCTGAACACCTATGGCCCGCTGGCGGGACTGGACGCCTCCGCCCTGCCGTCGAACCAGATCTTCTACGCGGCCGGGCTACTGGCGGCCACGCCGGTCCATTCCACGAAAAGCTGGACCGACTGGAGCCCACGCCTGGTGCTGGACCATAAGGCGACCCGGGACCTGCTGCTGTTCGCGTCGCTGTCGAAAGGCTACCAGGCCGGCGGCTTCAATGTGTTCACGCCGCCGAATCCCGCGTCGGCCGACGCCAGACAGCGCGATCCGAGCTACGATCCGGAGAAGATGACCAATCTCGAGTTGGGTTTCAAGCTGTACGTCCCGGCCATCAAGGCCACCGTCAACGGCTCCGTGTTCGCCTACCGCTTCAAGAACCTGCAGGACATCAAGCTGGGCGGCACCGGCCCCATCCCCACCTACAATGTGGTCAACAGCGACCAGCAGGCGAAGGGACTCGACCTCGATGGCCGCATCCGCGTATCGCCGAACCTGACGCTGTTCGCGGGACTGGAGCTGATCGACCAGACCTATAAACGCTACCACACCACCGACGACAGCGGGGTGGCGCTGGACCTCTCCGGCCAGACCGTCGGCACGCCAACCTTCAACGGCATGGGCGGCGTCAACGCCAACTGGGAGGCGCTGGGCGGCAGGATCAGCACCACGCTGCAGGGCTCCTACCAGGGCAAGGCGCGCTGCAACGACGACACGCGCGCGCTGCAGTGCCTGAACGCGCCGGCCTTCCGCACCGGCGAGGCGCGCGCCAAGGCCGACTTCCGCCTCGGCTGGGACAACGCCAACGGCAAATTCGGTATCGCCCTGCTGGTCAACAATCTGTTCGACAAACGCTATGTGCACACGCTGGACGGCCAGACCAAGCCATTCGGCCTGCCGTACGCCATCGTCACGCCGCCGCGCACCGTCTCGCTGGAGCTGCGGGGCAGCCTGTAGGCCGGCGTTTAAATCGCGTTACCGGCGACGCGCACGAAGGGGCCGATGCAGCGCTCCATGCTGCGCTCGACGCACATCAGGAACATGTCGCCGCCGGGGTGGAACAGCAGGTAGTTGGTGACCGAGCGCCCCGGCTTGGTGATCTGGCCGGTGCAATCGGGCTTGCCGTTGTCCTTGACGATGGTGTCGACCGATTTGTAGAAGCCCTCCTTGTCGGGCTTGTCGGCGATGACGAAGGTGGACTCGGCCACCTCCTCGTTGCTGAACACCAGCGTGCTGCCGTCGCCACGCACGCGGTAGGTCTCGCTGCAGGAGCCGTCGGGCAGCGTGATCTTCCAGATGCCGATGAACGGATGATCGTGCCGCACCGGCGCGGCGCAGGCCGCCATCGGCGCGCCGGACAACGCCAGCGCGGCCGCCAGCGCGGCCATTCGGAAAAGAGGTCCCCTCGTCATCGCACACCTCCACGCCTGGTTATTTTGCCATTTAAGCATAAACGCCCCGACGATCTTTTGGCGCGCCGCTGAAAGCTCGTTTCTTCACGTATATAATTATCGAATTGACACCCATCTATGGAGAACAAATGCTATCGCATGTCTACGTCGGCACCGACGATTTCGAAACGGCGTTCGGTTTTTACGGCGCGCTGATGGAGACGCTCGGCACGCGCCTGCGCTTCAGCGATCCGGCCAAGCCGTGGGCGGCGTGGATGCCGGCCGAGGGCGGGCGGCCGCTGTTCATCATCGGCAAACCGTACGACGGCCAGCCGGCGGGATGCGGCAACGGCCAGATGATCGCGTTGATGGCGCCATCGCGCGAGGCGGTCGACCG
>DATMSN010000084.1:0-2567 GCA_035565375.1 Duganella sp.
CATCGCCGTGCCGGCCGCCGCCAGCGCCGCGCGTCCGTACGTCGGGCCGCGCACCCTGGTCGCCGTCGGCAAGTTCGACAACCGCTCCAGCTTCATGCGCGGCATCTTCTCGGACGGCGTCGACCGCCTGGGCAGCCAGTCGAAAACCATCCTGATCGCGCAGCTGCAGCAGACCAACCGCTTCAACGTGCTCGACCGCGACAATATGTCCGAGCTCAAGCAGGAATCCGACTACAAGAAGCAGGGCCAGAACATCAAGGGCGCCGATTTCATCGTCACCGGCGACGTGACCGAGTCCGGCCGCAAGGAAGTGGGCGATCATCAACTGTTCGGCATCGCCGGCCGTGGCAAGACCCAGGTCGCCTACGCCAAGGTCACGCTCAACGTGGTCAATATCGCGACGTCGGAAGTGGTGTATTCGACCCAGGGCGCGGGTGAATTCAGCCTGTCGAACCGCGAGGTGCTCGGTTTCGGCGGCACCGCCAGCTACGACGCCACACTCAACGGCAAGGTGCTGGACCTGGCGATGCGCGAGGCGGTCGAGCGCCTGGTGGCCGGCGTCGAGGCGGGCGCGCTGACCGCGCAAAAACAATAAGGACCGCCATGACATTGACAAACAACCTCAAGCGCGCCGCCCTGCTGGCGCTGGCCGCCGGCGTGCTGGCCGGCTGCGCCACGCCGCCCAAGACCCTGTATCAGTGGGAAGGCTACCAGCCGCAGGTGTACCAGTACCTCAAGGGCGAGAGCCCGGAGCAGCAAATCGCCGCGATGGAAAAGGATCTGCAAACCATCAGCGCCAAGGGCAACAATGTGCCGCCGGGCTTCCACGCCCACCTGGGCATGCTGTATTCGGTGGCCGGCAAGCCGGACCAGGTGGTGGCGCAGTTCGAGGACGAGAAAAAATTGTTCCCGGAATCGGCCGCGTACATGGACTTCCTGTTGGGCAAAATGAAAAAGGGTGAGAAATTATGATGGCGCGTTTCCTGAAACTGGCCGCCTGCCTGGCGCCGGCGGTGTTCCTGTTCGGCTGCGCGACCAAGGCCCCCTCGTATGATTACACGGCGTTCAAGGCGGCCAAGCCGCGTTCGATCGTGGTGCTGCCGCCGCTGAACAATTCGCCGGAGGTCAACGCCGGCAACAGCGTCTACGCGCAGGTGACGTATCCGCTGGCCGAGGCCGGTTATTACGTGCTGCCGGTGGCGGTGGTGGCCGAGACCTTCAAGCAGAACGGCTTGACCAGCGCCGCCGACATCCAGGGCGTCGATCCGAAGAAGCTGCACGAGATCTTCGGCGCCGACGCCGCGCTGTACATGACGATCTCCAAGTACGGCGCCACCTACACCGTGCTCAACAGCGTGGTCGTGGTCGCCGTCGACGCCAAGCTGGTCGATCTGAAGACCGGCGCCGTGCTGTGGACGGGCGCGGCCAGCGCGTCGAACAACGAAGGCGGCAACAACGGCGGCGGCGGCTTGATCGGCGCGCTGGTGGCGGCGGCCGTCAAGCAAATCATCAACAGCACCACCGACGCCTCGCACCCGGTGGCCGGCGTGGCCGACGCCCGCCTGCTGAGCGGCGGCACGACCAACGGCCTGCTGTACGGACCGCGCTCGCAGCACTACCTGGCGCAGTAATTACTTCTTGATCCGCACGCCGGCCAGCTGGGCCACGCCGGCCAGCGTGGTCTGCGCGGCGTTCAGGCCCAGCAGGAAGTCCTTGTCCGAGAAGTTCGCGTACAGGTCGGTCGGCTGGTGCCAGTGCGGGTCCCAGCCGGAGCCGATCTGCTGGCCGCGCTCGTTCTCGCGCAGCGAAATCGACGGCACCAGGTCCATGAACGGCGTCGAATCGGTGTTGGTCATGTGGAAGCCGACGGTGGCCGGATAATGGGTCGCGTACTTGTCATTGGCGGCGCGGAAGGCCCAGGCCAGCTTGGCCGCGCCTTCCGCCTGCTTCGACACCGACTGGTACTCGATATTGACGTCGGCCTCCAGGCGCTGCTCGGGCGGGGCGACGAACACCGGCTGGCCCTTGTCGTCGAACACCGGCTTGCCGTAGCCGTCTATCCGTTGGAACGGCATGCCGTGATCGAACAGCATCATGTCGTGCTGGATCATGCCCAGCCATTTCGGCTCCGGATATTGGCCCGAGCCCTTGGGCGACTCGATGCCCTGCAAATGCTTGCGCTGGTTGACGTAGGCGGTCGCGCCATTCAAGCCGGTTTCCTCGTTGTTCCATAAGATGAAGCGGATCGAACGGTCGGTCTCGACGCCCGGCGCGCTGAGGATGCGCGCCAGCTCCATCACCAGCGCGGTGCCGGAGCCGTCGTCGTTGGCCGCCTCGCCGAAGCCGATGCCGTCCATGTGCGCGCTGACGATGTACATTTCCTCCGGGTGCTTGGCGCCCACCTTGGTGCAGTAGACGTTTTCGCGCTGCGAGGTGCCGACCGGTGTCGGTTCGGCGTTGAGCGCGCGCAGTTTCTCGTCGGGCTGCAGCATCGGGTCGGTGTTGACGCCGGTGGCGATGCGGTTGCCGAACAAGGTGCTGCCGCCCTGGCCCGGCGGCCCGCCGGC
>DATMSN010000085.1:0-1607 GCA_035565375.1 Duganella sp.
GGCGCCGGTGATGCGCACCGACGGATAGCCCTGGTAGCGCAGCAGCTGCTGCGGCGCCGTGGTCCACACCGGCGTGACCACCTCGGACAGCGCGACCATGCCGCCGCCGGCGTTGCGCACGTACAGTTTCAGCACGTCGTCGACCTGCATGCGCGCGGCGGCGTCGGCCTGGATGATGACCTGCTGCACGCGGCCGTTGTTGACGAAGTCGTTCACATAGGTCGAGCCCATGGCGGCCGTCAAGGTCTCGCTGATGCCGGTGAAGGACACCCCCAGCGCCTCGGCCTTCTGGCGGTCGATGTCCAGCCGCACGCTGGTGCCCGACGGCAGCCCGTCGGGATAGACGCCGGTCACCAGCTTGCTGTGCGCGGCCAGCTCCAGCAGCTTGTTCTGCGCCGCCATCAGCGCCGGATAGCCCTGGTTGGCGCGGTCCTGCAGCCGCAGCGCGAAGCCGGACGAATTGCCCAGTTCGTCGATCGCCGGCGGCATGACGCTGTAGGCGCTGCCTTCGTTGATGCGGCTCATCGCCTCCATCGCCATGGCGACCTCCTCGGCCGCGCTGGCGCCGTCGCGCCGGTCCCAATCCTTGAGCATGGTGAAGGCCATGGCCGAGTTGGGACCGGAGCCCGAGAAGCTGAAGCCGAGGATGGACTGGTTGTTCTCGATGCCGGGCCGCTTGGCCAGATGCTGCTCGAAGTGCTTGACCACGTCCAGCGTGCGCCCGGCGGTGGCGTCCGACGGCAGCTGGATCGACGTGATGAAGTAGCCCTGGTCCTCCTCCGGCATGAACGACGACGGCAGGTTCGCGAACCCGAACGCCAGCGCGCCGACGATCGCGGCGAACAGCAGCATGGCGCGCCCGCTGCGGCGGATCAGCTTGACCACCCAGCCCTCGTAGCCGGCCGTCATGCGCTCGAAACCGCGGTTGAACCAGCCGAAGAAGCGGCCCTTGGCGGCGTGTTCGCCGGGCGCGACCGGCTTGAGCAGGGTCGCGCACAGGGCCGGCGTCAACGTCAGCGCCAGCAGCGCAGAGAACAGGATCGCCACCACCATCGACAGCGTGAACTGGCGGTAGATGATGCCGACCGAGCCGCTGGCGAGCGCCATCGGGATGAACACCGCCGTCAGCACCAGCGTGATGCCGACCACGGCGCCGGTGATTTCCTTCATCGCCTTGGCGGTCGCCTGCTTCGGCGGCAAGCCCTCGGTGGCCATGATGCGCTCGACGTTCTCGACCACCACGATGGCGTCGTCGACGATGATGCCGATCGCCAGCACCAGGCCGAACATCGTCAGCACGTTGATCGAGTAGCCGGCCGCCAGCATCACGGCGAAGGTGCCGAGCAAGGCGATCGGCGCGACGATGGCCGGGATCAGGGTGTAGCGCACCTTCTGCAGGAACAGGTACATCACCAGGAACACCAGCGCCATCGCCTCGATCAGCGTATAGATCACCTTTTCGATGGAGATCTTGACGAACGGCGCGGTATCGAACGGCACCGAGTAGCTCATGCCCGACGGCAGCGACGGCGCCAGCTCGGCCATGCGCGCGCGCACCGCGTCGGCGCTCTTGACGGCGTTGGCCCCGGGCGACAGGATCACGGCCG
>DATMSN010000086.1:0-2501 GCA_035565375.1 Duganella sp.
GCTCTACCTGCGCGGCAACTGGCTGCGCATGCCGCCGTGGCTGCTGGCGCGCCACCTGTTCCACAAGGCGCTGCTGACGCCGTTGCACGCGGCGCGCACGCGCGACGTGTGACGTCGCGGCCGGATTGGATGGCGTCACGCGGCCTAAATCAGCATATAATTCACCCATGACTACCGTAACCACACCTGTGGCCCCCAAATTCCTGATGCCGCGCGATGCCGACGCGGTCGGCCCGCAAAACGACGCCGAACGTCGGCTGTACGAACTCATCATGGAAGGCGTCAACAGCGGCCCATCGCCCAAAACGAGCATCGCTGAATTGACCGGCGAACTGCGCGCACGCATCCGCGCCAAGCGATAATGCCGTGGAATTCAAGCTGTCGTCCGTTGCCAAAAGCGACGTGCTGGAAATTACCGATTATTACGCCGACATCTCCGTCGAACTCGCGGAAGGTTTTGTCACCGAGTTAGAAACCACGTTGCGCAACATGTGCCTCCAGCCCGGGCTGGGATCTCTCCGATACGCCCATTTTCTGCCAGACAAGTCATTGCGCTTGTGGCGACTCGACCGTTTCCCCTTTCTGTTGTTCTATCGTATCGATGGCGTTTGGATCAACGTGCTACGCGTGCTGCACGAACGGCGTGACATCTCCGCCGATCTGATCACTGAGTGAATCGGCGCGTCCCGGCCCTCCGATAGCCCGCCCTTGTGTCTGCTGAAGCCGACGGCCAATCGCGTCACGTCTCCGCCAGCGCCTTGCTATACATCCGCTTGCCGATGGCGATGGCCAGCCGCTGCAGCGGGTGGCTGCTGCCGCCGGGCCGGTAGGTGTGCACCATCTTGTTGCGGAAGGCGTCGAAATGCAGGCCGTGCGGCGCCGCCAGCACCTCGCCGCGCCCCAGCAACACCTTGAGCGCCACCGTGGCCGAAATGCCGGCGCACAGGTTGCACGCCATAATGGTCGACGGCCCGCGCCGCTCCTTCAAGTTCATCGCCGATGGCACCACCAGATAAGCGCGGTGCAAGCCCGCCGGCGCCAGCCCGACGATGAACCGGATCGCCTTGTCCAGCTCGGGCAAATCCCCCCACTGGAAATATTGCTCGAACGTGGTCTTGCCGGGCAGGAAAGTCAAGCTGGCCGCGCCCATGCCCAGCGGCGCGCAGGTGGTCGATGGAATGCCCAGCTCGGCGCATTTGGCGAAGGTTTGCTGGCGCGCGTCGAAGGCGAAGAAGTCCAGGCCGTCGACATAGAAGTCGACATCGCGCAGGAACTCGGACAGGTTGGCGCCGGTCACGCCCTCGGGAAAGACGCGGATGTCGGCCTCGGGATTGATGTCGAGGATCATGCGGCGGATCACCTCCGACTTGGGCTGGCCGAGCGTGCTCATGGTCGCGCCCAGCTGGCGGTTGAAGTTGACGATGTCGTAGGTGTCGAAATCGGCGATGACGAATTTGCCGAAGCCGAGCCGGGCGAACGTGTTGGCGTAGAACGAGCCGACCGCGCCCGCGCCGCCGATGGCCACGCGCTTGCCGCGCAAGATCGCCTGCTCGGCCTCCGTGACCCAGCCGATGTTGCGCGAGAACGCCTTTTCGTAATTGAATGACTGCTCCATGACAGCTTCCTTTCAAGTGATCCTGGACCGTCCGGCATCGTGGCCGTCTCCCCCGCGCCATCGTTCCACCAAGATATTCGTCGAGTCCTACAATTTAAGGCTGCTTTCCGCGTTCGCGCTGCAACGCGATCCCCACCGCCAGCGGCAGCGCGTAGATGAAGGTCTGCGGATCGACCCTGCAATGCCGTCCCAGCAGCGACGGCGACACTTCCTGCCGGTGCAGCACGCGGTGCAACAGGTCGGCGACGAAACTGCGGCGCAACCGGCGCACGCTGGCGAGGTTGGCCCGCCGCTGCGGCGCCGACAGGTCGAACAGGCGCGACAGCGCACGCTGGAACTTCATTTCGTGGTGCAGGCGCAACAGCGACGTCTTGCTGCCCCAGCCGGACCCGGAAAAGATGTTGACGCCGGCGCCGTACGCGCACTCGCAGCGGGCCGAAAACGCGATGCGGCTGGTACGCTGGCTCAACTCCAGCCAGAACAGATAATCCTCGCCGGCGTAGACGAATTCCTCGCGGAAGCGCAAGGTCGACAGCGGCGCGTGGCGGTAGACGACGGTCGAGGTGCCGATGATGTTGCCGCTCAGAATCTGGTCGAACATGTCGCCCCGGTAGGCGTGCAACTGGTCGGCGCCGGCCAGCGCCGGGTGCTGCGCCGGATCGATGCGGCCGGCGCGGCGGAACGCGCTGACCGTCTGGTTCAACTGGTAGTGATCGGAGAAATAGAAATCGTTGCCCTGCCCCAGCGCCGCCAGCGCGCGCTCGAGGTGCTCCGGTATCCACTCGTCGTCGGAATCGAGGAAGGCGACGAAATCGGTGCCGACCGGCAGCGCGCGCAGCCCGGTGTTGCGGGCGGCGGCCGGGCCGGCGTTGGGGCGCTCGACGAC
>DATMSN010000087.1:0-6267 GCA_035565375.1 Duganella sp.
GGGCCGGGGCGGAAGGTGGCGGAGCGGCCGGCGTCGCGTGGGTGGCGCAGAAGGCGCAATGCTTCATGCCGGCTAGCGGCATGTCCTGGCCGCGCTTGGCCGGGGTGGCACTGCAAATGTCGAGCGCCAGCGGGTCGCGCAGCAAGGTCGACATCGCCTGGCCGAGCGCCGGCGTCAACAAGTTCAGCAGGATCGCCATGCAGACGATCAGGCTGGTGCGGCGCCGGTGTTGGAAGAAGTTACCCATGTGGCGATTATAGTTTAAAACCCCGGCTTTTCTTTATCGCGACGAATTTACTTGACAATAACTTAAGGTGATCCTAAAGTGATATCACTTTGATGTCGTTCACCTAAGGAGCAATCGAGCATGAATGCTGCACACACCCGCCGCGAAATGGCGTTCTCTTCCACGAATGGCTATCTGGGCGCCGTTGCCGGCATCGTCCTGCTGCTGGGCGCCGCGTACGTATTTAAAACCGGGCTGGACGATGGCGGCGTTCTTTCCCGCCTGGTGTTCGGGCTGGCGTTGGCACTGGTCGGCTTGTTTTGCCTGATCGGGCTGTACATGCTGCAACCGAATGAAAGCGCGATCCTCACCCTGTTCGGCAGGTACATCGGTACCGACCGCAGCGAAGGCCTGCGCTGGGCGTTCCCGTTCTACGTCAAGCGGCGGCTGTCGTTGCGGGCGCGAAATTTCAACGCGCCCACGTTGAAGGTCAACGACAAGCGCGGCAACCCGGTGGAGATCAGCGCGGCGGTCGTTTGGCGCGTGCGCGACACCGCCCAGGCCGTGTTTGAGGTCGACGATTTCGAGCGTTATGTCTCGATCCAGGCCGAGGCCGCGCTGCGCCATCTGGCCTCGCAATACGCGTACGACGAGGGGGAAGACCTGCCCGAGGGCGAAACCACGCTGCGCGGCGGCATGGACGTGGTGGCCGACGCCCTCAAATGCGAGTTGCAGGCGCGCTTCGAGGCGGCCGGCGTGGAGGTGGTCGATGCGAAGCTGACTCATCTGGCATATGCTTCCGAGATCGCACAGGTCATGCTGCGGCGCCAGCAGGCGGAGGCGATCATCAGCGCCCGCGCCAAGATCGTGCACGGCGCCGTGAGCATGGTGGAGTCGGCGTTGAAGGGGCTGTCGGAGCGTGGCATCGTCGAGCTGGACGACGAGCGCAAGGCCGCGATGGTCAGCAATTTGCTGGTGGTGCTGTGCTCGGACAAGGAAACCCAGCCGATCATCAACACGGGCACCCTCTATAACTAACGGCCGAAGAGCATGGCGAGTCCTGGTAAAAAAGCCTATCCGTTGCGGATCGACCCGGCGCTGTGGGACGAGCTGCAGCGGCTGGCCGCGCGCGACTTGCGCAGCGTGAACGCGGAGATAGAATTCCTGCTGAGGGAGGGGCTGGCGCGGCGCGGCGTCAAGATCAAGGAGGCCGCTGGCAAAAGCGATGGCGGCGAAGACTAAGCGTCCATCTAAACCACGTAGGGCGGATTAGGCGGCACGCCGTAATCGGCCACCTTTGAGCCGCTGGCGGAGCATGCATGGCCGATTACGCTGCGCTAATCCGCCCTACGTGATTCCGATGGCCGCTTAACTCCCGGATGCGCGTAAGCTCCCGAGGTTTCGCCGGCCCAAAAAAGCCGCCACCGTTCGCACGATGGCGGCTTTGTCGTTTCGACGCGAGGGGATTATTTCAGTGCCAGGTATTCGCGCCTGTCGTGGCCCAGTGCGGGCGCGCCGTGGTCGCTGCCCAGGTTGAAGATGCGTACCACTTGTTCGAGCTCGTGCGCCTGGTCCTGCAGCGCGTGGGCGGCGGCCGCCGCTTCCTCGACCAGCGCGGCGTTCTGCTGCGTGACCTGGTCCATCTGGGCGATCGCCTCGTGCACCTGGCCGATGCCGGCGCGCTGCTCTTCGCTGGCGCTGCTGATCTCGGCCATGATGTCGGTCACGCGGCGCACGCTGTCGACCACTTCCTGCATCGTCGTGCCGGCCTGCTCGACCTGGCGGCTGCCGACGTCCACTTTGCTGACGGAGTCGTCGATCAGCGCCTTGATCTCCTTGGCGGCGGTGGCCGAGCGCTGCGCCAGGCTGCGCACTTCCGACGCCACGACCGCGAAACCGCGGCCCTGTTCGCCCGCACGGGCCGCCTCGACGGCCGCGTTCAGCGCCAGGATGTTGGTCTGGAAGGCGATGCCGTCGATGACCGAGATGATGTCGACGATCTTGCGCGACGACTGGTTGATCGAGCCCATGGTGTCGACCACCTGCGCGACCACCTCGCCACCCTTGGCGGCGATGCCCGAGGCGGCCAGCGCCATCTGGTTGGCCTGGGCGGCGTTGTCGGCGTTCTGCTTGACGGCGCTGCTGAGCTGCTCCATCGACGCGGCCGTCTCCTCCAGGCTCGACGCCTGTTCCTCGGTGCGCGACGACAGGTCCAGGTTGCCGCTGGCGATCTCGCCCGAGGCGGTGGTGATCTGCTCGGCGCCGGCGCGCACCTGGCCCACCACGGTCGACAGGTTGCTGCTGATGCCGTTGAGCGCGCGCAGCACCAGGCCGATCTCGTCCTTGTTGTCGATCTCCAGGTGCACGTCCAGGTCGCCCTGGGCGATGCGGGTGGCGGCCTGTTCGGCGCGCGCCAGCGGACGCGACACCACCGAGCGCACCAGCAGGAACAGCACGCCGGCGAACACCAGCAGCGCGGCCAGGCCGAGCGCGGCGTAGCGGTTGCGCAACGTCGCCGCCTCGCGGGTGATCTCCTCGGTGTAGGTGCCGCCGACGATGAGCCAGTTCCAATCCTTGAAGGTCTTGAACTCGACCATTTTTTCGCGCGGCGCCTTGCCGTCGGCGTCGGGCCAGTCGTACGTCATGCTGCCTTGCTTGGCCGTCAGCATTTCCTGGATGAACAGGCGGCCGTCGGCGCTCTTGCGTTCGAACAGGTTCTCGCCCTCGCGCGAGCGGTGGACCAGCATCGTGCCCTGGGCCTTGCCCGGCGCCGCGTTCAGCACATAGATATAGCCGGTGTCGCCGATGGTGATGGCCTTGATCTTTTCCTTGAGCATGGTCATGTTCTTGGAGATGTCGAGGCCGATGAACAGCACGCCGATGACCTTGCCGCCGGCGTCCTTGATCGGGTCGTACTGGGTGATGTACTGCTTGCCGAACAGCGTGGCCAGGCCGATGTAGCTGTTGCCGGCGCGCAGCGGGGCATAGCTCAGGTGGGTGTGGTCGAGCTGGGTGCCGACGGCGCGCTCGCCGTTTTCCTTTTTCAGCGAGGTGCTCACGCGCACGAATTCCTCGCCGTCGGCGGCGAAGATGGTGGCGATGACACCCGTTTCGGCGGTGAACTTGTCTGGGATGGCGAAGTCCATATTCAGCGGCTTGCCGTTGTGCAGCAGGGACGGCGTGGCCTTGCCGCCGATGTCGACCTTGGTGGCCGGATCGAGCGAAAACTTGCCGTCGCCGAAGCCGGCGGCGAACAGGCGGGCGAAGCTGGCCGCCTCGTTGGTCATGGCGTTGTTGAACACCTCGACGGTGTTGCTGATGCCGTTGAGGGAGTTGGCGACGTTGGACTTGGCGCGCTCCTTGAGCATGGCCGAGGTACTCATGTTAATCAGGCTCATCAGGATGGCCAGGATCACGCTGATCAGTGCGAAAGTGAAAACGGTAATCTTGGTGCCCACACCCCAGTTGCGGGTATTCATAGTAAATGTGCTCATGGATCTTTTTAGAGAAAAATAGTCTTGCTGTGTTGTATGCGCCCGCGAGCGGGCATGCTCCGGAGGAGCGACTGCGTGAGACGGCGTCGAACTAAAGCGCCTCGCGAGTTGGAGGCGTGCGGGCGGCGCCGGGGAAGACATGGCGTGCCGATAAACAAACTGTGCTGGACAGAATGATAGCATAATTTTGCTGCAGAGCAATATAAATTTGCGTCGCGGCGGATTTTTCCTTTTTTAAAACAATGACTTAAATAGAATATTTGCAATGAACACGCTGTCCACCGGGCGGCGTTGCCCGCCGTTCTTACTGGATGAAAATCAATTTTCAGTTACTCTTAAGCTTGGGCGGCGAAACTCCGACTTCACGATGCCGCGCCGCGGCTGCTATCCTGTAGAATAAAATCGTGCGTTTTGTAGCACCCGTGCGACCGCATCACCGAATTGCGTCACCGATAAATGGATTATTACGTTCCGGAGTAAAGCCGATGAAGAAGCAAATGCTGTTGGTGGCCATGTTAGCGGCCCTGTCAGTCCAGGCCGGCGCAGCCGTGCCGGAAAAAGCGGCAGATACCCCACTCAAGCCCCAACTGGGCCAAGCCCAGGCGGCCGTCTGGGCCTCCCGCGTGCTGGGCAAGTTACATTACAAGGCCGTGCCGCTGGACGACGCCATGTCCGAGAAGATCTTCGACCGCTACTTCAAGTCGCTCGATTCGGAAAAACTGTTCTTTACGCAGGCCGACATCGACCAGTACGCGATCGTGCGCACCCGCCTCGACGACGCCATCAACGGCGAAAACCTCAGCGTGCCGTTCGCCATCTTCAACCTGTACCAGCAGCGCCTGGCCGAGCGCATCGCCTACGCGCGCGAGCTGGTCAAGACCAGCAAGTTCGAGTTCAACTCCGACGAGAGCTACCAGTACGACCGCGAAAAGGCCGAGTGGACCAAGAGCGACGCCGAGGTCAAGGACCTGTGGCGCAAGCGCGTCAAGAACGAATGGCTGCGCCTCAAGCTGGCCGGCAAGGACGACAAGAGCATCCGCGAGACGCTCGACAAGCGTTATGAGAACTACCTGATCCCGTCGCGCAAGCCGACCAACGAGGACGTGTTCCAGATCTTCATGAACGCCTACGCGATGTCGATCGAACCGCACACCAACTACCTGGGCCCGCGCGCGGCCGAGAACTTCGACATCGCCATGCGCCTGTCGCTCGAGGGCATCGGCTGCGTGCTGCAAAGCCGCGACGACTACACCGTCGTGCGCGAGGTGGTGCCGGGCAGCCCGGCCGGCCTGTCGGGCAAGATCAAGGTGGGCGACAAGATCGTCGCCGTCGGCAAGGACGACAAGGCCCCGCTGACCGAGGTGCTCGGCTGGCGCCTGGACGACGTCGTCGCACTGATCCGCGGTCCGAAGGACTCGACCGTCAAGCTGGAGATCATCCCGGCCGACGCCGGTCCGGACGGCAAGCACGCGTTCGTCTCGCTGGTGCGCCAGAAGATCAGCATGGAAGAGCAGTCGGCCAAGAAAACCATCTACGAGGTCAAGGACGGCAACGCCAAGCGCCGCGTCGGCGTGATCTCGCTGCCGACCTTCTACCAGGACTTCGAGGCGCGCCGCAAGAACGAGAAGGACTTCAAGAGCGCCACGCGCGACGTGGCCCGCCTGTTGGGCGAGCTGAAGAAGGAAAAGGTCGACAACGTGCTGATCGACCTGCGCAACAACGGCGGCGGCTCGCTCAACGAGGCGGTCGAGCTGACCGGGCTGTTCATCGACAAGGGGCCGGTGGTGCAGCAGCGCAGCGCCGACAACAAGATCGAAGTGGAAAACGACACCAACGCCGGCATGGCGTGGGACGGCCCGATGGGCGTGCTGATCAACCGTGGCTCGGCGTCGGCGTCGGAGATTTTCGCGGCGGCGATCCAGGATTACGGCCGCGGCATCATCATCGGCGAACCGAGCTTCGGCAAGGGCACGGTGCAGACCCTGTTCGGCCTGGACCGTTTCTCGCAGAACGAAAAGGTCAAGTACGGCGAGCTGAAGTTTACGGTGGCGCAGTTCTTCCGCATCAATGGCGGCACCACGCAGCTGCGCGGGGTCACGCCGGACATCAAGCTGCCGACGATGTCCGATTCGGACAGCTTTGGCGAGTCCAGCTACGACAACGCCTTGCCGTGGACCTCGATCAAGCCGGCGATCTACATCCCGGCCGGCGAGCTCAAGGAAATCGTGCCGATGCTCGACAAAAAGCATGACGCGCGCGTGGCCAAGGACAAGGACTTCCAATACCTGGCCGAGGACATCGCGCTGGTCAAGAAGCAGCGCAAGGAAAACTCGATCTCGCTGAACGAAGCGGTGCGGCGCAAGGAGCGCGAGCAGCAGGAGGCGCGTGCCAAGCTGCGCGAGGCCCGTCTGCTGGCCAACACGCCGGGCGCGGACGACCCGATCCTGTTGCCGGACCCGAGGGATGCGCTGAACAAGGCGATCTCGGCCAAGCCGGCCAACGGCAAGGCGGCGACGGTGCCGAAGGTGGCGGCGGTCAAGGGCGCGC
>DATMSN010000088.1:0-6781 GCA_035565375.1 Duganella sp.
GGCGGAGGCGCTGGATGCGCGGGCGGGACGGCGGCAGTTGTATGGCTGCGTCGACTGGTCGGAGCGGCGCGATCATTTCGCCGGTCCGCTGGCGGTGGCGATGCTGGAGGCGTGGATAGACCAAGGCTGGCTGCGCCGCGAGCGGGATTCGCGGGAGCTGACGTTGACCGCGACCGGCGGCACGCGCCTGGCGCATCTTTCTGAAACACGTGGGGCGGATTAGGCGGAACGCCGTAATCGGCCATGCTTAAGCCGTCGGCGGCGCGTAGATGGCCGATTACGCGCTGCGCGCTAATCCGCCCTACGTGTTTTAGAAGACTTTGACCACCACGGTCACTTGCTCAAGGTCCGCATGGCCCGCTCCAGCCCATCCATCGTCAGCGGGAACATGCGGTTGTTCATCAACTGGCGGATGATGCCGATCGACTGCCGGTACTGCCAAATCCCCTCCGGCTCCGGATTGAGCCAGGCGAATTTCGGAAACGCGCTGGTGAAGCGCGCCAGCCATGCGCTGCCCGCCTCGGCGTTGTTATACTCGACCGATCCCCCCGGCTGCAGCACCTCGTAGGGACTCATGGTGGCGTCGCCGACGAAAATCAGCTTGGTGTCGGCCGGGTACTTGCGCAGGATGTCCCAGGTCGGAAAACGCTCCGAATGGCGCCGCCGGTTGTTCTTCCACATGTAGTCATAAACGCAGTTGTGGAAGTAGAAGAACTCCATGTTCTTGAACTCCGTCTTCGAGGCCGAAAACAGTTCCTCCGTTCGTTCGATATGGTCGTCCATCGTGCCGCCGACGTCGAACAGCATCAGCACCTTGATGTTGTTCTTGCGTTCGGGCCGCATCTTGATGTCCAGGTAACCGGCGTTGCTGGCGGTGGCGTGGATGGTGGCGTCGAGCGCCAGTTCATCCTCGGCGCCCTGGCGCGCGAACTTGCGCAGGCGCCGCAGCGCGACCTTGATGTTGCGCGTGCCGATTTCCTTGTCGCCGTCGTAGTCCTTGTAGGCGCGCGCTTCCCACACCTTGACCGCCGTGCGGTTGCCGCCCTTGCCGCCGATGCGCACGCCCTCCGGATTGGTGCCGCCGTTGCCGAAGGGGGAGGTGCCGCCCGTGCCTATCCATTTGCTGCCGCCCTCGTGGCGCTCCTTCTGCTCCTTGAGCAGCTCCTGAAGACGGTCCATCAGCTTGTCGTAGCCGAACTTCTCCAGTTCGGCCCTCTGCTCGGCGCTGAGCTCACGCTTCATGCGCTGCAGCAGCCAGTCGAGCGGAATCGCGCTGTTGGTCTCGAAAACGTCGTTGACGCCCTTGAAGTACATGCCGAAGGCGCGGTCGAATTTGTCGAAGTGGGCCTCGTCCTTGACCAGGGTGAGGCGCGACAGGTAATAGAAGTCGTCGAGCGAGGCGTCGATGACGTTTTTTTGCATGGCCTCGAGCAGCGTCAGGAACTCCTTGATCGTGACCGGGATCTTGGCGTCCTTGAGGGTGAAGAAGAAATCGATCAGCATCTCAGGCCTTCCCGTGCCGTTCCAGCCGATAGCGCAGCTGCGCTTTGATTTCCGGCCATTCCCCGGCGGCGATGCTGTACATGACCGTGTCGCGCACGGTGCCGTCGCGTCGCAGCGCGTGGTGGCGCAACACGCCGTCCTTGCGCGCGCCCAGCCGCTCGATGGCCGCCTGCGAGGCGTGGTTGAAGTTATCGGTGCGCAGGCCGACCAGCGCCGCGCCCAGTTTTTCGAACGCGTGCGTCATCAGCAGCAGCTTGCAGGTGGTGTTGACGTGGCTGCGCTGCCGGCTTTTGGCGTACCAGGTGTAGCCGATCTCGATGCGGCCGAGCTCCGGGACGATGTCGTGGTAGCTGGTCGAGCCGATGACGGCGCCGCTGGCCGCGTCGACAACGGCGAAGGCCAGCCGGGTGGGGCGCATCTCCAGCGCCTTGGCGATGTAGGCATCGACTTCGGTCGGCGCCGGCACGGAGGTCACGCGCAGGGTCCACAGCTCGCCGTCCTGCGCGGCGGCCAGCAGGCCCTCGGCGTGTTGCGGCCCCAGTGGCTCCAGGCGCACGCCGTTCAATTCCAGGGTGGGCGGGGCGGGGGACTTCATCAGCGGTTGGTCCTCGACATGAACACCAGCCGCTCGAACAGGTGGACGTCCTGCTCGTTCTTGAGCAGCGCCCCGTGCAGCGGCGGCACCACGGCCTTGGCGTCCTGGCTGCGCAGCGCCTCGGCCGGGATGTCCTCGGCCATCAGCAGCTTGAGCCAGTCGAGGAACTCGGACGTCGACGGCTTTTTCTTCAATCCCGGCACGTCGCGCACCTCGTAGAAGCTTTGCAGCGCCTGCGCCAGCAAATCCTTTTTCAGGTTGGGGTAGTGCACGGCGACGATTTGCTCCATCGTGTCGCGGTCGGGGAACTTAATATAGTGGAAGAAGCAGCGGCGCAGGAAGGCGTCCGGCAGCTCCTTCTCGTTGTTGGAGGTGATGATCACCAGCGGCCGGTGCACCGCGCGCACCATTTCGCGCGTCTCGTAGACGTAGAACTCCATCCGGTCGAGCTCGCGCAGCAGGTCGTTGGGGAATTCGATGTCGGCCTTGTCGATCTCGTCGATCAGCAGCACCACCGGCGCCGGCGCCGTGAACGCCTGCCACAGCACGCCCTTGACGATGTAGTTCTGGATGTCGCGCACGCGCTCGTCGCCGAGCTGGGAGTCGCGCAAACGCGACACCGCGTCGTATTCGTACAGCCCCTGTTGCGCCTTGGTGGTGGACTTGATATGCCACTGCATCAGCGGCATGCCCAGCGCGGCGGCCACCTCCTCGGCCAGCATGGTCTTGCCGGTGCCCGGCTCGCCCTTGATCAGCAGCGGGCGTTGCAGCGTCAGGGCCGCATTCACGGCCAGTTTCAGGTCATTGGTCGCGACGTACTGGTCGGAACCCTCAAAGCGTGGGGTGGCTTGCATGCGTTTGTGTCTCGGTGAAAAAGGAATTTGTCGAGTATAGGGGAGAATCGCCTGTGTTGTTGGCCGGCTGCCGGCCTCGTCGGTGTGTTGTTCTGGCAATGATTCCGTGTAGCTTAGAATAATTTCTTGAGTTAGAATCGCAGGCTAATAGTGCAAAAGTCAAGTTTTGCATCCGCGGTAGTATCCGATTACTTACCTTGCAAACACCATGAAAAAAATCACCGCACTTCTCGTGCTCGCAGGCCTCGCCCAGATCGCCCAGGTCGCCTCCGCGGCCGACATCGTGGGCAACGCCCAGAACGCCAAGGCAAAGGTTGAAATGTGTATCGGTTGTCATGGGATTCCGGGCTACAAAGCCACCTTCCCGGAAGTGTTTCAAGTGCCGATGATCGGCGGACAGTCGGCCAAGTATATTGAAAACGCGCTGCAAGCCTATAAGAAGGGCGATCGCAAGCACCCATCCATGAAGGGCATCGCCACCAGCCTGTCGGACCAGGATATCGCCGATGTCGCCGCCTTCTACGCGCAGCAGACGCGCGTGGCCGCGAAATGAGGACCGCCACCATGAAAAAACTGATCGCCGCACTGTTTTGCTCCGCCCTGTCGTTCTCCGCCGTCGCCGGCGGCAATGTCGCCGCCGGCAAGGCCGTGGCCGACAAGTACAGCTGCTTCACCTGCCATGGCAAGGATTACAACACCCCGATCGACCCCAGCTATCCGAAGCTGGCCGGCCAGCACAAGGATTACCTGCAGCACGCGCTGACCGCCTACAAGCGCGGCGACGCCGCCAACGGCCGCAACAACGCCATCATGACCGGCCAGGTCAAGCCGCTGACCGACCAGGACATCAAGGACCTGGCGGCCTATCTGCACAGCCTGCCGGGCAGCCTGGCGGTCCACCGCTGACCCGCGCCGGCGCCGCCGGCCACCGGAAAAGCCACGCGCCGCGTGGCTTTTTTTGCATCTTTTCTCCGTTTTTCTGTTGCCGTCTACGTAGTTTCTTCCGTTTTCCTTAAGTGTTATCCCTCATCTGCGGGCTGGCATGCGCTGCTAAAATTCTCTTTCTTGATATTTTCTATGGACACTCGCGCAATTCTGTTGTCGGTTTTCGCCGCCAACAGGCATTGAGCGGGCCCGGCAGCCGTCACCCTCTTCGTCCGCGCGCATGTCACCGCCACGGCCGACCAGCCACCTTCGAATGCCACTTCCCGGCGCCACCGGCGCGCGGGATGGCCGGCATTGCCAGTCCGGAATTCAGTACCTATGAATGGAGTTACGTATGCGTAAGTCACTTGTAATTTTGATGTCGTGCCTGATCCTGGCGGCCTGTAGCAAAACGCCGCCGGCGTCGTCCGACAAACCGGTCGACGTGCTGCTGATCGGCGCCGGCACCATGAGCGCCACGCTGGGCACCATGCTCAAGGAAATGGATCCGACCCTGACCATGGCCATCTATGAGCGCATGGGCTCGGTAGCCGCCGAAAGCTCGGACGCGATGAACAACGCCGGCACCGGCCACTCGGCGTTCGCCGAACTGAACTACACGCCGGAGGCGGCCGACGGCCACATCGAGACCAAGAAGGCGGTCGAGATCAACGAGCAGTTCGAGATTTCCAAGCAATTCTGGGCCTACCAGGTCAAGAACAAATACATCGGCGCGCCGCAAACCTTCATCAACAACGTGCCGCACATGGCCTTTGTCTGGGGCGACGACAACATCAACTTCCTGCGCAAGCGCTACGCGGCGCTGCAGAAGGAAAACCTGTTCAAGGGCATGTTGTACTCGGAGGATCCGGCCGTCATCGCGCAATGGGCGCCGCTGATCATGACCGGCCGCGACAAGGGCCAGAAAGTGGCCGCGACCCGCATGGAGATCGGCACTGACGTCAATTTCGGCAACCTCACGCGCGCGCTGGTCAAGCACCTGACCGACACCCACGGCACCACGCTGAACCTGCGCCACCAGGTCGAGGACATCAAGCGCGGCACCGACGGCAACTGGAACGTCACCGTCAAGAACCTGGCCGACGACACCGTCAAGACGGTGCGCGCCAAGTTCGTGTTCATCGGCGCCGGCGGCGGCTCGCTGCCGCTGCTGGAAAAATCGGGCATTCCGGAAGCCAAGGGCTACGGCGGCGTGCCGGTCGGCGGCCAATGGCTGGTCACCACCAACCAGGCGCTGATCGACCAGCACGCGGCCAAGGTGTACGGCAAGGCGTCGGTCGGCTCGCCGCCGATGTCGGTACCGCACCTGGACACCCGCATCATCGACGGCAAGAAGGCGCTGCTGTTCGGCCCGTTCGCCACGTTCTCGACCAAGTTCCTGAAGAACGGCTCGTGGATTGACCTGCCGGCCTCGATCGACAGCAACAACGTGCGTCCGATGCTGCAAGCGGGCTACGACAACATTCCGCTGACCAAGTACCTGATCGGCCAGGTGATGAATTCGCCGCAGGACCGTCTGGCGGCGCTCAAGGAATACCTGCCGACGGCCAAGCTGGAGGACTGGACCTTGCAAAACGCCGGCCAGCGCGTGCAGATCGTCAAGGACGATCCTGAAAAAGGCGGCCTGCTGCAGTTCGGCACGGAAGTGGTGGGGTCGGCCGACGGCAGCATCGTCGCCTTGCTGGGCGCCTCGCCGGGCGCCTCGACCGCGCCGCCGATCATGATCAAGGTGCTGCAGACGGCGTTCAAGGCCAAGCTGGCGACGCCGGAATGGGACGCGAAGATGAAGGCCATGGTGCCGTCGTACGGCCACAAGCTGAACGGCGACCCGGTGCTGGCGAACAAGATCCGTCATTACAGCAGCGACATTTTGGGTCTGAAGGCGTTCACGTTGGATGAGTCGGGTGCGAGCGCCACCGTCGCCGCCGCGCCCAAGGCCGAAGTCGACACCGGCGAGTAATCGGTCTCCGCCAAGTCAAAAGCCACGCGTCGCGTGGCTTTTTTTCATCCGGGGTCAGGTCCACCATTTCTACACGGCCTGGACAATAGTCGGCCAATCACCGGCCCCACAGCCGCGTTCGTGTAGCAATGGTGGACCTGACCCCGGAGTTTAGAGGCGGCGCTTGACCGCTTCGATGTAGGCGTCGCCGTCCGGCGGCGTGCCGCTGCGCTGGGCGTTCCAGATCATCTCGCCCAGGCATTCCATGATCTGGTGCTGCGCTTCGTGCGCGGAGTCGAGCTTGAGCGTGAGCGCGGTGGCGGCGTCGCGGATGCCGCGCGGCTGGTCGATCGAGATCTGCTCGTCGATCGACAAGTGCATGGACAGGTGCAAAAACGGGTTCGCTTGCGCGCCTTCGACCGAGTAGTCGCGCGCCAGCGCGGCGTCGACGTCGGCCAGCACGGCGTGGTATTCGGGATGGTGGCGGGCCCAGTCGGCGGCCATCGCCTCGAGCGGGGTCAGGATTTCGCTGGCGCGCTGCTTGCGGTAGGCCTCGCAAAAGAAGCGGCGCACGTCGTCGGAGGATGGATTGAACATGCCGCCATTGTACCCCCGGCGAAAAAAAAGCGGGACAGTGTGCCTGTCCCGCTTGCTTCAAACGTCGCTCTTGACCGGCTCGGCCGGTCCGGCCGCGACGGCGGTGGCGGCCGTCGATGTGCTGTCGGCCGCCGCGCATGCCGACCCCGGTGGTTCCGGATTCGGCCGCGGCGCGTGCGGCTGGCGCAGGTAGCGACGAGCCGCGCTGGAAGCTCTAGATCGCGATGCCGGCAAGGTAAATTAACTCGGTTTCACAATCGGTCCGCGTCACTGCGCCAGGAACGCGCCCACCAGCGCGGCAAACTCCTCCGGCCGTTCGAGCACCAAAGCGTGGCCGGCCCCTTCCAG
>DATMSN010000089.1:0-16955 GCA_035565375.1 Duganella sp.
GCCACGTTGCAGGGGCGTCTGTGAGCGGCCGGCCCGCCGGGCCGTTGTGCTTGTCGCTGTGCTTGTTTATACGGTCTGATCACGTTGAAGACAAAAAGCCCGGCCGTTGCCGGCCGGGCTTTTTGCTTTGCGTCACAGGTCAGGCGTGATCGGTTAGATCCACCACATCTTCGCCGGGTACGAACCCTGGAACCAGCTGTTCCAGAGTGCCTTGCCGCCGCAGCCGTATTGGTAGACGGACGCCATGTAGCTCGTGCCCGACTGGGCGGCAAAGGTGAACCCCGAATGCGGCGCGATGTCGTGCGAGGTCCCCCCCAAATACACCCGCACGCAGCCATTGCGGGTGTTATAGATTTGCTGGCCGTATTGGATGGTCGCGTTCTGGGCGCTGGCACTTGCGGAAACAACGCTCAAGGTTGCCGCCGCCGCGAGGGCGAGGAACGCCGATTTTTTGCCAGTGATCTTGCTGTTTTTCATGCTGAAACCCTTATTGATATTGGTAAGAAAGGTGGCTGTAGGCCTTGCACCAAACCGCGCTAAACCGAGTGCGAGCCGACATGCAAAGCTTAATTGGGCGGCGCAAGGCGCCTGCGCCGCCAACCGAAACGGCCGGGCTCTTGCCGAACGTCTACGTTTGTTCGTGGTCGCCGGGATGGGGGAGGGCTTCAGATTGGCGGGCCATGACGTTGGCAAGCAAAAAGCCCAGCCGTTGCGGGCTGGGCTTTTTGCTTTTTCGTCACAGGTCGGGCGCTTGCGCGACGCCATCGGCCGCGGCGGCGGCCTTGGGCAGGCCAGGGAGCCCGCCCACGCGCCATATGCGGGCTAGTCCTTGTGGTGGAACGGCGCGAACCACGTCACCAGGAAGGATGGGATCGTCGCCGCCATCACCAGCCAGAAGTAGTGCACATAGCCGAGCGCCTGCTGCAGGTGGCCGCTGACGACGCCGGTGACCAGCATGCACAAGCCCATCAGGCCGGTGCCGAAGGCGTAGTGCGTGGTCGTGTACTTGCCCGGCGCCAGTTGCTGCATCAGGTAAATCATGAAGCCGACCGAGCCGAAGCCGAAGAAGAACTTTTCAATCGCCACGCCGGCGCTGATCAGCCACAGGTTGTCCGGCTGGTAGATGCTCATCAGCAAGAACGTGACGTTGGGGATGTTGACCGCGCAGCACAGCACGAACAACGTGGCCGGCAGGCCGCGGCGCGCGACATAGATGCCGCCCAGCAGGGAGCCGAGCAGCACGGCGATCAGGCCGTAGGTGCCGTAGATCAGGCCCAGCATCTCGTTGGACAATCCCAGTCCGCCCTTGGCCACCGGATCGACCATGAAGAACGGGCCGATTTTTTCCAGCAGCCCGATACTGAGGCGGAACACGAAGGCGAAGCCGACCATCAGCCAGACGTCGCGCTTCTGGAAGAAGGTGACGAAGGAGTCGCGCAGGATGAAGGCCGCTTCGGCCACCGACTTGGGCGCGTTTTCGGCCTTGGCGCCGTCGGGCATCACGCGCAGGTGCCACAGCGCGGTGACGATGGTCAGCGCGGCGGCGATGAAGAAGATGATGCGCCACGATTCGATCCACTCCGGTCCGAACACGCCGGCCTGGTGGTGGAAGTAATGGGTGTGCAGCCAGCCGCTCAAATACACCATGCCGCCCGAGGCGACGATGGGGCCGACGTTCCAGCTCAGGCTCTGGATGCCGCAGAACAGCGATTGCGTCTTCGTGTCGAGCGAGGTGACGTAGACGCCGTCGGAGGCGATATCCTGGGTGGCGCCGACCAGCGACAGGAGCCCGAACAGGAACACCATGATGACCAGGTAGTTCGGCAGCGACATCGCCAGCGCGACGGCGCCGAAGCCGATACCGACGATCAGCTGTGCGCACAGCACGAAGAACTTCTTGGTGCGGTACATTTCGACGAAGGGCGCGAACAGCGGCTTGATGGTGTAGGCCAGGATCAGGTAGCTGGCGTATTGCGCCGCCTCGCCGTTGCCCATGCCGAGGTTCTTGAACATGATGGACGTGACGCTGGTGAGCATCATGTACGTGAGCGCCATCGAGAAGTAACCGGTCGGCACCCACAGCATCGGGGTGCCGCGCGCGAACATGGCGCTCAACAGCGATTTCTGCTCGCCGTTGTCGGGGAGGGCCTGCTGCTCTTGCGGCGTGGCGGAAGGTGCGGTCTGCATGGTGTCGTCCTCGTTGTTCTCTGTGGAGTGTAGCACTTGGCTCTGCGGCCAATCATGGGTACTGCCGGCAGGTCTGCCTTTGATCACGTAGGGCGGATTACGCGCTGCGCGCTAATCCGCCCTACGGTCCACGGCTGCGCTACGCCGCGTGCGCGGCTTGCGGCGCGCGCTGCTTGACCAGGTAATCGCGGTACCACAGCGCGCTGTGTTTCAAGGTGCGCTTCTGCGTCGCGTAGTCGACGTGGACGATGCCGAAGCGCTTGGCGTAGCCCGAGTTCCATTCGAAGTTATCCAGCAAACTCCAGAGGAAGTAGCCTTGCACGTTCACGCCCTGCAGGCGGGCGTCGTTGAGCGCCTTCAGGTGGCGCTGCACGAAATCGATGCGCGCCTCGTCCGGCACCTCGCCGTTGACGACGGTGTCCGGATTGGCCATGCCGTTCTCGGTGATGTAGATCGGCGGCAGCTCGTATTCGGCGTTGAGCTTGAGCAGCAGCTCGGTCAGGCCGTCCGGGTAGATTTCCCAGCCCATGTCGGTCTTGCCCAGTTTCGCCTCCGGCTGGCGCGGCGGCGTTTCGGCGCTGCAGTAGGAGCGGAAATAGTAGTTCACGCCGAGGAAATCGATGCGGTGCTGGATGTCCTTGAAGTCGTTCTCGTGGATCTGCGGGCCGTTGTCGCCGTAGACCTTGAGCGCCAGTTCCGGGTACTTGCCCTTGAAGATAGGGTCCATGAACCACTGCACCGAGCGGGCGTATTCGAATTCCGCCATCGCGATGTCGGCCGCGCTGTCGGTGGCCGGATCTGCGGTCCATTGATTGAGCACGATGCCCAGCTTGGCCGAGCCGCCGACCGAGCGCATCGCCTGCATCGCCAGTCCGTGCGACAGCAGCAGGTGGTGCGAGACCTGCACCGATTTTTTCAGGTCCGTCACGCCCGGCGCGAACTGCGAGTTGCCGTAGCCGAGGTTGGCCGTGCACCACGGTTCGTTGTGCGTCGCGATCGTTTTCAGGCGGTTGCCGAAACGGCGCGCCACTTCGGCCGCGTAGTCGGCGAAGCGGTAGGCGGTGTCGCGATTGAGCCAGCCGCCGTCGTCCTCCAGGCCTTGCGGCAGGTCCCAGTGGTACAAGGTCGCGTGGGCGGCGATGCCCTTGCTTTCGAGTTCGGTCAGCAGGCGGTCGTAGAAGGCGAAGCCGGCCTCGTTCCACGCGCCCTTGCCGGTCGGCTGCACGCGCGACCAGGCGATCGAGAAGCGGTAGGCGTCCACGCCCAGGCTGGCCATGATGGCCACGTCTTCCGGGTAGCGGTTGTAGTGGTCGCAGGCGACGTCGCCGTTGGTGCCGTCGATGATGTTGCCGGGGGTGTGGCTGAAAGTGTCCCAGATCGACGGGCCTTTGCCGTCGGCGGTGGCGCCGCCTTCAATCTGGAAGGCGCTGGTGGCGATGCCCCAGGTAAACGAGGGAGGGAATTGCGTGAAATCGGTCATTTTTGTCGTTTTGGCAGGTTAAACATGGGGCGGAGAGGGCATTTTGACGTTTGAAAACGATTTCACGCCTCTTGTTAGGATTAGACCTCAACTCCCTGTGAGTGTCAATCATTTGCTGATGGCCTGCGGGCGTTCAACCCGCCACCGTGAGAGGGGTCGTACCCGGCGGGGTACGACCCCGCGACTGATCGACCTGCGGGGTGCATTCGAGCGCACTGATATAATGCTGCCTCATTATTTATCAGCTTATCCACCAGCTCTCAACATGTCTTCCGAAACCCCTAAAGACGGCCCGGCGCGGCCGATGCTCTACGACCCGACCGAACACCGCATCCGCAGCTTCGTCACCCGCGCCGGCCGGCTGTCGACCGCGCAGGCGCGCGCGCTGGAAGAGCAGGGGCCGAAGTTCATGATCGGCTACACCAAGGCGCCGCTCGACTACGAGCAGGCGTTCGGCCGCAAGGCGCCGGTGGTGCTGGAAATCGGCTTCGGCATGGGCGGCACCACCGCGCACATCGCCGCCGCCATGCCGGAGAAGGACTTCATCGGCGTCGAAGTGCACACGCCGGGCGTGGGCAGCCTGCTCAAGCTGATCGACGAGCAGGGCTTGACCAACCTGAAGGCCATCCAGCACGACGCGGTGGAGGTGTTGAACCAGATGATCCCGGACGGCTCGCTGCACGGCGTGCATATCTTCTTCCCGGACCCGTGGCACAAGGCGCGCCACAACAAGCGCCGCCTGATCCAGGCGCCGTTCGTCAAGCTGCTGGTGCAAAAACTTGCCGTGGGCGGCTACCTGCACTGCGCGACCGACTGGGAAGACTATGCGGTGCAGATGCTGGAAGTGCTGGGCGCCGAAGAGGGCTTGCAAAACACCGCCGACGGCTACGCGCCGCAGCCGGCCTATCGTCCGCTGACCAAGTTTGAAAACCGCGGCCTGAAGCTGGGCCACGGCGTGTGGGATCTGGTCTTCACAAAGAAGTAGTTATTCGGGTTGCCGGGCCAGCGCCGCGTTGAAGCGCTTGATCACATCGTCCGGCACCATCCGGGTGCACCAGAGGCGGCGTTCGTACTCGCCCCGGTAGATCACGTCCGAGAATTTCCCCTTGCCGTCGCGCCCCGGTAGCGCCACCCAGCTCATCATGCAGGCCGGCTCGCGGTTCTCCTTCAGCAGCACCAACTGGCGCTTGGCCGGCGTCCGGCGGATTTCGTAGGCGATGCCGGCGGCGGCCAGGGCATCGGTCACCGGCTTGGCCGCTTCCCCGGCCAGTTGGCCTTGCGGGTTGGTGAAGTGCACCGCCTGGCGCTCGCTGTAGTGCACGATCAAGGTCTGGCCGGGCGCCGCGCCGGCCGCCATCGCCAGTATCAGTGCCGCCAACGCCTTCATCATGCCTCCAGCGTTTCCATATCCAGCACCACGACATACGACAGGCGGCCGTTCTTCCACACCCCGCCGCCGCGCACCTGCGCGTCGCAAGTGGTGATTTGATCCGGGATTTCCTCGCGTTTCAGGTTGGCGCGGAAGGCCAGCGAGGCCTTCGGCGACAGATAACCCGCCATGCGGCCGGCGAGGAAGACGGCGACGGCGGCGCTTTCGTACGGATTGGCGTCGTCCGGCACCAGCGTGGCCAGGTGCGGCACCTTGGCCGGCTGGTCGCCATGGTCGCCGGCCAGTTCCTTCAGCGTGTTCTGGTAGCGCGACTCGTTGACCACTTCGACCAGGAAGCGGCCGTCGTCGGACCAGTGCAGCGCCGCCGGCGCGTCCGGCAGTTTCGGCTCGTACGGCGTGGCCGGAAGCGGCGGCAGCACCATCGGCTTGGCGGGATTGGTCTTGATGATCGCGTAGACCACCAGCGCCGTGGCGACGATGATCAACAGGGAGATGGCGAATTGCATGGCGAGTCTGTCCGGGGGCTGGCGTGTGAGGCCGATATCTTAACGCATGCCCTTGGCTTGATAGACGATTTTGCCGCCCACGACCGTCTGCAGCACCTTGATGTTGGCGATGTCCTCTTCCGGAACGGTGAAGAAATTCCGGTCCAGGACGATCATGTCGGCCAGCTTGCCCACTTCCAGGGAGCCGGTCAGCGCTTCCTGGCGCAGCGTGTAGGCCGCGTTCATGGTGATGGCGCGCAGCACGGCGGCGCGCGGCATGCCGGGCTGCGAACCGAGGCGGCCGGCGTATTCCTTGCCGGCGTCGGAGGCGGCGGTGCGGGTTACGCCCACCTTGAGCGCAAACCATTCGTCCAGCGGGTCGACCGGCCAGTCGCTGCCATAGGCGATGCGGGCGCCGGCGTCGCGCAGCAGCGCTTGCGGCTCGACGATGGCGTAGCGCGCCGGTCCCATATAGTCCCTCAGCGCGCCGACCGTGTCGGGCGCCGGTTTGGCCCATTGGAACGACAGCACCGGCGTCACATCGAGCCTGGCGAAGCGCGGGTAATCGGCCGGCGCGACGATTTCGTCGTGCGCCAGCGCGGGACGCACGTCCTTGCCGGCCGGCGTCGAGCGCAGGTATTCGATCGCGTCCAGCGTTTCGCGCACCGCGCGGTCGCCGTCGACGTGGATGTGCGGATCGATGCGGGCGTTGGCCAATTCGGTCAGCGTGGTCTTGAGCGCGTCCTGCGTGAAGTAGCTGGCCGGTCCCGCGCCGGGGCCGGGCTGCCAGTCCGGCTTGTCGGCCGTGCCTTTGTTGACCAGATACGGCTCCAGCATGGCGCCGGTGAAGGCGGGCGCGGAGATCACGCCGTCCATGAACAGTTTGGCGTGGCGCACCTGCATCGACGGCGCCACCGTGGTCGGCCCCTGGTCGAACTGTTTCTGCTGCTTGAGCAGCTCGGCGACGGCGCTTTGCGGCGTCGCGCCCTTGTCCAGGTCGATCAGCACCGCGAAGTGGGCGCGCGCGGTCAGCTTGCCCTGCTTGTGCAGGTCGGTGAAGGCGGTCATCGTCTCCGGATCGGTGTAGGCGTCGAGGAAGGAGGTGATGCCCTGCTTGCGCATCGCCGCCAGCGCGGCGCTGGACGCGGCCAGGTTCTCGGCCACCGTCAGCGGCGGCAGCAGGTTCATGGCCATGTCCTGGGCGGCGTCCTCCAGCAGGCCGGTGGCGTCGCCGCTGGCGTCGCGGGTGATTTTGCCGCCGGCGGGATCCTTGGTGTCGCGCGTGATGCCGGCCAGTTTGATCGCCCTGGAATTGAGCTGCACCGAGTGGCCGAAGGACGAGCGCACGATGACGGGGCGGTCGGTTTTGAGCGCATCCAGCGTGGCGGCGCTGGTCTCCACGCCGTCCGGCAGCATCCCTTGCTGGAACCAGTTGACGACCACCAGCCAGCGATCCGGCCCGGCGGGTTTGCCACTGAGCTTATCCTTGTCGAGGCAGGCCTGGATGCGCGATTGGAATTGGGGTACGGTCAGGGCCTCGTAATTCAGGCTGCAGTTGAGCAGGCGGCTGCCGCCCGATTGCGGATGCATATGGCCGTCGATCAGGCCCGGCATCAGCATGCGGCCTTTGAGGTCGATGACTTTGGTGCCCTTGCCGGTCAGCGCCCGGACGCCGGCGTTGTCGCCGACGTAGACGATGCGGCCGGCGCGCACGGCCAGCGCCTGCCGCACGCTGTCGTTGGCGTCCACCGTGTAGACATAGCCGTTGCGGTAGACGGTATCGGCCGGCGCCTCGGCGGCTTGCACCGCGCCTTGGGCCGACCATGCGGCGAACAGTATCAATCCTGCGAAATAAGCCCTGCTGGTCATGCATCCCCCGGGTTATGCGGCCTCCATCTGTTTGGCGCGCGGCGCCAGCGGCAGAAACGCCAGCAGGTTCCCCGCCAACACCAACGCCAGCCCGCTCAAGGCCGGCGGCGTCCAGTGGTAGCCTTCGTAAATGGTTGAAATGGTCAACGCCACGATGGGGAATAATACCGTGGAATAGGCCGCGCGGTCCGGTCCTATGCGGCCGACCAGCATCAAATAGGCGGTGAAGCCGATCACCGAGCCGGGAACGGCCAGATACAGCAGCGCGCCCAGATAGCGCGGCGACGGATCGAGCGCGAACGGCATGCCCATCGCGAAGGCCGCCACGCCCAGGGTCGTCGAGCCGATCAGCATGGCCCAGGTGTTGGTCAGCCATGGCGTCAGCCCGAGCGACTGCATGCGGCTCGACAGCAGGTTCCCGCACGAGAAGCACAGCGTGCCGGCCAGGGTCAGCGCGAGGCCGAACAGCACCTTGCTGTCGTTCCAGTGGCCGGCCATCTGCGGCGCGAACAGCAGCACGATGCCGCCCAGGCCGAGCAGGGCGCCCATCATCACCTGGCGCCGGATCGGCCGGCCGAGGAAGATGCGGCCGTTGATGGCGTTCCACAGCGGCGCGGTGGAGAACACCACCGCTTCCAGTCCGCTGGTGACCCATTGGCTGGCGTAGTAAAAGCACAGGAAGTTCAGGCAAAACAGCGCGATCCCCTGCGCGAACAGGTAGGGCCAGGCCTGGCGCGGCGGCCACCACGGCTTGCGGGCGATCAGCAGGAAGGCCATCAGCACGGCGGCGGCGAGCCAGAAACGGTAGGCGATCGACACCGGCGCCGGCACCACGCCCAGTTGGAAGGTGATGGCGATCCAGGTGGTGCCCCAGATCAGGACGGTGAGGAGGTAAAGGAAGATATTCATGTCGCCAGCATGCCCGATCACGGGCGGCGGCGGCTTGTCTGAAATTGCGCATTTCGGGCCGGCGGCGCGGCGGCCGGGCGGCGTCATGCTAGACTTTATGCATTATGCCCGCACGTTCCCCCCTCGACTCCGCATCCCCCGCCCGCGCGCCGGACGGCCTGATTTCGCACGCCGTATTCAGGACGATGTCGGAAACGGACGCGCAGCTGGAGCGCTTCGCCTGGCTGGGTGACGATCTGGCGGTCGCCATCTGGCGGCGCGACACCGAGATCGCCGAGACCAGCTACAACAAGCCGGGCCACCATACGCTGTCCTACTACATGGGCGGCGGTTATCGCACCGAACGCGGGGAGCTGCCGGGTCTTTACGGCGCGCCGAAGCGGCTTTGCACGCTGCCGGACTGGCACGAGTCGAGCTGGATGGTGCGCGGGCCGCTGCGGTTCATGCACGTTTATTTTTTGCCCGAGCATTTCACGCGCCGCGCGGTGGTGGAGCTGGATCGCGAGCCGCGCGGGCTGACCCTGGCCGACCGCACGTACTTCGAGCATGAGCGCATCGGGCCGTTGTGCGAGGGGCTGGCGGCGATGTCGTGGGACGGGCCGGACGCGCTGTTGCGCGCCAACGAGGTCACGCACGAGACGTTGAGCCATTTGCTGCTGTCGCAATCGATGCCGAGGCAGCAGCAGCGGGTGCGCGGCGGGCTGGCGCCGGCGGTGCGGCGCAGGCTGGCCGATTTCATCGAGGCCAATCTGGCGCGGCAGATTTCGCTGGGGACGTTGGCGCAGCTGGCGTGCATGTCGGAGTATCACCTGGCGCGGATGTTCCGGATTTCGTTCGGCATGCCGCCGTCGGCGTGGGTGGCGGAGCGGCGGATCGAGCATGCGCGGCGGTTGTTGAAGACGACCAGCCAGCCGTTGCAGCGGATCGCCGACGCCTGCGGGTACGCGGATTTGAGCCATTTCAGCCACCGCTTCCGCGACAGCGTCGGGGCGCCGCCGAGCCGGTATCGAAGTGCCGTGGGGTAGGGAGATTACCCGGGGGGCGTGGGCCTTTCGAACGAAAACCCCGGCGCGTAAATGTGATACCCGTCGAAATCGCCCTTGCCGATCGCCACCCCCCGGCTGCGCGCGATCGCGTACACCATGCTGAGGTGGAAATAGAAATTCGGCAGGATATACAAATTCAGATATTCATCGGCCGGCAACGCCAGGTCGGCGAACCCCGCGCGGTCGCGGCAGATCCGGTCCGCCGGTCCGTCAAATTGCGCCGGCGGGATGTCGGCGATAAAGCGCATCGTCTCGACGATCTGCCACTGCAGCGCGGCGTACGAGATCTCGTCGCCGTTGAAATCGACCACCTCCACCCCGGCCAGCGGGCAGCAGCCGCGCAGCGCGAAATTGGCGGTCGCCCTCACATGCTGCGCGAACGGCAGCATGTCCTCGTGCAGGCGCGCCGACAGCACGGCGGCGCCACCTTCGTCGGCCTCGATCTTGCCCAACATCCCGCACAACTGCGCGAGCGAACGGTGAAAAACCGCCGACGGATGCATGGCTACTCCATTTCGCTGATCATGGCGACGATCTCGTCGCCGTAGGACGCCAGTTTCTTCTCGCCGACACCGGAGATGCCGCGCAGGTCCGACAACGTGGTCGGACGCGCCTTGGCGATTTCACGCAACGTCGCGTCGTTGAAGATGATGTACGCGGCCACGTCGTGCGCGCGCGCCGTCTCCACCCGCCACCAGCGCAGCTTGTCGAAGATGGCCTGCTCGCTGGTCGACAGGTCGCTTTCCACATAGCCCTTGGCGGCGCGGCCGGCGCTTTTCTGCTTGACCGGCTTCTGGTACTGGCGCAGCTGCACCTTCTGCCCGCCCTTGAGCACCGGACGGGCGGCGTCGGTCAGCTTGAGCGAGCTGTATGACTCGTGGTCGACCGTCACCAGTCCGAGCGCGATGGCCTGGCGCAGGATGGCGCGCCATTCCTGCTCGCTGCGGTCGGCGCCGATGCCGAACACCGACAGCGAATCGTGATGCCAGGTCTTGATGCGTTCCGTCTCGACCCCGCGCAGCACTTCGATCACGTGGCCGGCGGCGAAGCGCTGGTCGACCCGGTACACCGCCGACAGCAGCTTTTGCACCGGCACCGTGCCGTCGAACGACACCGGCGGGATCAGGCAGGTGTCGCAGTTGCCGCACGGTCCGGAGCGCTCGCCGAAGTAGTCGAGCAGGCGCACGCGCCGGCAACTGAGCGTCTCGCACAGCCCCAGCATCGCGTCGAGCTTGTTGCCCAGCACGCGCTTGAAGGTTTCGTCGGCCTCCGATTCGTCGATCATGCGCCGCTGCAGCACCACGTCCTGCAGGCCGTAGGCCATCCAGGCGTTGGCGGGGGCGCCGTCGCGGCCGGCGCGGCCGGTCTCCTGGTAGTAGCCCTCGATGCTTTTGGGCAGGTCCAGGTGGCACACGAAGCGCACGTCCGGCTTGTCGATGCCCATGCCGAAGGCGATCGTCGCGCACATGACGATGTTTTCCTCGCGCAGGAACTTGGCCTGGTTGGCCGCGCGCTTGGCGTGGTCCATGCCGGCGTGGTAGGCCATCGCGCGCACGCCGTTTTCGTTGAGGAACTCGGCGGTCTCCTCGACCTTCTTGCGCGACAGGCAGTAGACGATGCCGCAGTCGCCGCCGTGCTCGGTGGTGATGAAGTCGAGCAACTGCTTGCGGCCGTTGGCCTTTTCGACGATCTGGTAGCGGATGTTGGGCCGGTCGAACGACGACACGAACTGCATGGCGTCGCCCAGTTGCAGGCGGTGGACGATCTCGGCGCGCGTTTGCGGGTCGGCGGTGGCCGTCAGCGCGATGCGCGGCACGTCGGGGAATTGCTCGTGCAGCACCGACAGCTTGATGTACTCGGGCCGGAAGTCGTGCCCCCATTGCGAGACGCAGTGCGCCTCGTCGATGGCGAACAGCGCGATCTTCGACGCCTGGAACAGATTGAGGCAGCGCTCGGTCATCAGCCGCTCGGGGGCGACGTAGACCAGGTCGATCTCGCCGGTGCGCACCAGCCGTTCGATGCGCTGCGATTCCTCGTAGGTTTGGGTGGAGTTCAGGAAGGCCGCGCGCACGCCGACCTCGGCCAGCGCGTCGACCTGGTCCTGCATCAGCGCGATCAGCGGCGAGACGACCACGCCGACGCCGTCGCGCACCAGCGCCGGGATCTGGTAGCACAGCGACTTGCCGCCGCCGGTCGGCATCAGGACCAGCGCGTCGCCGCCACCGCTGACGTGGCCGACAATTTCGGCCTGCTGGCCGCGGAAGGCCGGATAGCCGAACACGGTTTGCAGCAGATGGAGCGCGCGCTCGTTTGTTTCCTGATGAATCATTTTCTACAGCTCATTTCTACAACGGAAGGTGTTAGTCGGCCCAGACGATAACGCCATAATAACCGGTGACGAGCACGATCAGGCCGAAAACGATGCGATACCACGCAAAGACTGTGAAGGTATGGGAGCTGATGTAGCGCAGCAGCCAACGCACGCACAGGAAGGCCGAGATGAACGCGGCCACGGTGCCGACCGTGAAGAACGGCAAGTCGGCGGCCGACAGCAGCGCGCGGTCCTTGTACAGCGAGTAGAAGGTGGCGCCGAGCAGGGTCGGAATGGCCAGGAAGAATGAAAACTCGGTGGCGACCTTGCGCGACAGGCCGAACATCATGCTGCCCATGATGGTCGCGCCCGAGCGGCTGGTGCCGGGGATCAGGGCGAACGACTGCGCCAGGCCGATCTTGAGGGCGTCGAGCGGCGTGAGGTCGTCGACCGAGTCGATGCGCGCCGCGCGCGGATTGTCCTTGGCGCGTTTTTCCACCCACAGGATGATGAAGCCGCCGATGATGAAGGCCAGCGCCACCGGAACCGGCGCGAACAGTTTTTGCTTGATGCTTTGGCCGAACAGCAGGCCCAGCACGGCGGCCGGCAGGAACGCGATCAGCACGTTGAGCGCGAAGCGTTGCTGCTTGCGGTCGCTGAAGATGCCGGTCATGACGGCGCCGATGCGCGCGCGGTATTCCCACATGACGGCCAGCATGGCGCCGGCCTGGATCACGATCTCGAACACGTTGATTTTGTCTTCCATCCCGGCGAACCCCAGCAAGTGCTCGGTGAGGATCAGGTGGCCGGTGGAGGAAATCGGCAGGAATTCGGTGAAACCTTCCACGAGGCCCATGATGATGGCTTTTAGTGCGAGAACAATATCCATGAATTAAGTATTTACGCGAGGGAGTTTGAGGGAGTGCTGCGAAGTGCGTGCCGCCGGGGTCGAAGCTTACCATGTTCCGGGGTTGTCTTTTCGTAATCTAACTCAAGCGTAATGTGGAATTGTGCGTTGCGGCATAAAAAGGCGATGGCACGCCCACCCCGCCAGCTTTTGCAGCGCCGCCGGCGCCGCCGCTTAGGGGGCGTACCCGGCGGGTACGACCCCGCATGGCCGTGCGGGTTAAAAGCCAGGTCTCCAGGCGCCTTGCTGCGGCGCAGCGCCGGCGCTCAGCGCAGGCGCAGCAGTCGCGCCATTTCGCCGTTTTTTTCCAGCGCGTCGAGGGCGGCGCTGACCTGCGCCCCCGTGACGTTGCCCTTGCGCGAGACCGCGCAACCGCTCTTGACCTCGCTGACCACCAGCAGGTTGTAGCCGCCCGCCAACTCGCCGTGGGGGAATTGCTTGTCGATCGATTGGCCCGTGGTGAGGAAATAGTCGAAGCGCCCGGCCTGCCATTTGCGCACCGTCAGGTTCAGCGACGGCGCGTCGTCGCGCAGGAAGTCCGCGCCCAGCGTTTGCTCGATGTCGGGGTAGTGGAAGCCGAGCACGGTGCCCACCGTCTTGCCGCGCACGGACTCGATCGACGTCGGCGCCGGCACCCGCTTCGAGGCGATCAGCACCTCCGAGGTGGGGATGAAGGTGCGGCTCCAGACGACGTCGCCCTGGAACCAGGCCGGCAGATAGCCGCACACGATGTCGCCCTCGCCCGATTCGAGCGCGCTCATCATGCGTTTGCGCGGCAGGCCGATGAAGCGCACCTTCATGCCCAGCTGCTTGGCCAGCGCGTTGCCCAGCCCCTCCTGGAAGCCGGCCTTGCGCGGGCCCGACTGGCCCGGCGCGTCCTCGATTTTCCGCACGAAGCGCAGCGTTCCCTTGGACGGCTCCGCCGCCGCCGCCATCCACGGCTGCGCGGCCAGCAGGGCAATGGCGAGATAGGGAAGTAATGCACTGAGTGGAACGGTCATGCGGCGCGCCCGGAGGTGGAGACCCCGCAAAAGGTAGCCCATTCCCAACGCGCCGTCAATCGAATGACCGTTCCATCTCCGCGATCTCGGCGCCCAGCCAGGCGGTGAAGTGGCGGATCTTGTCCAGCCCGCGCTTGCCCGGATTGACCAGCAGCCGGTAGCCGCGGCCGTACTTGGCGGTGAAGCCGGGGATCATCTTCAGCGCGCCGCTGCGGATGTCGCCGTGGGCGATGGTGTAGTGGGTCAGGCCGACGCCATGGCCGGCCAGCGCCGCCTGCACCAGCACCGCCGCGTTGGTGTAGGAGCGCGAGAAATCGTACTTTCCCTTGAGCAGGCCGTGGTCGCGCAGCATGTTGATCCAGTTGTCGGTCGAGTCTTCGTACAGCAACGGAAAGCGCCGCAGGTCGGCGACGGTCAGCGCCGTCTCGCCGGGCGCCAGCAGCGACGGGCTGTAGACGGCCACCAGCCGTATGTGGAACAGAAAGTCGGGATCGTCGTTGTCGACCGTCGTGATGCGCAGCGCGACGTCGGTGCTGCCGTCGTTGATGTCGACCAGCCGGTCGGTCGAGTCGATGCGGATGTCGAGGTCCGGATACAGCTTGGTGAAGCGGTCGATGCGCTGCACCAGCCACTTGATCGCCAGCGAGTGCGTGGTCGAGATGCGCAGGATCTTTTCCTCGTCGCCGCCCTGCAGCGCCTCGACCTTGGCGCGCAGCTCGCCGAGCAGGCGGCGCACCGTCGCGGCCAGCTCCTGGCCCTTTTCGGTCAGCGCGATGTGGCGCGGATGGCGGACGAACAGCTCGAAGCCGAGCGCCGCCTCGAGCTGCTTGACCTGCAGGCTGATCGCCGCCGGCGTCTTGTGCAGCTCCTGCGCGGCCAGCTTGAAGCTGCCCCAGCGCGCGGCGCAATCGAAGTCCACCAGCCCGGAAAGGGAGCGCAACGGTTTGTTCATGACATCCTGAGGCTAAGTTTTTCTTATGCATCAATCGAAAATAACTCGTTTGATCGCGCGTTCATGCGGGATGAAAATATACCCCATACGCCGCAGAACTTCCATGAGTAAGATTTATTGATGGCGGCGGCCCACGATACCTTGAGGAGTCAGCCATGTCCCGGTCCACCATCCCGCCGTCCAAGCTCGTCAGGCACAGCGCGGGCGCGCGCGCGCCGGCGCCGCGTTCGCGCTGGTACGCGCGCGTGTATGCGCAGCTCATGGAGCTGTTGGCGCAGATGGCGCTGCGCTAGTGGCTCCCGGTGGCCGCGAGCAGCTGTTTGAGGGCGGCGGGCGCCAGCGGGCTGCTGATGAAGCTGCCCTGCAGTTCGTCGCAGCCGCTCTCGCGCAGGAATGCCGCTTGCAGCTCCGTCTCCACGCCCGTGCCGACCACCTGGATGCGCAGGTCGTGGCCGACGTCGATCAGCATGGTGGCCAGGGCGCCATGGTCGCCGTCCTGGGAAATGGCGCCGACCGCCGCCTTGTTCAACTTCAGATGCGTGGCCCCCAGCGCGGGCAGGTTGCTCAGGCTGGTGAAGCCATTGCCGAACTCGTCGATGGACAGCTTGATGCCGGCGTCGTGCATTTGCCGTGTGACGTCGCGGCTCAGTTGCAGATTGCGCACCAGGTTCTTTTCGTTGACCTCCAGCTCCAGGCTGTCGGCCGGCAGGCCGGCTTCCATCAGCCGCCGCTGGATGTTGGCGATGTAGTTTTGCTGGCTGATTTCCCGGTAGCCGACATTGATGGACACGAGCAAGTCGACGAAGCCGTCGCCGCGCATGTCGCGCAAAAACTCCACCGCCATATCGAGCACGCGCGCGCCGATCGGCCGCACCATGCCGTTCTCCTCGGCCTCGGCCAGGAAGGAGATCGGCGTCAGCACGCCCAGTTCGGGATGGCGCCAGCGCAGCAGCGCCTCGACGCTGGGATAGCGCTCCTTGTGCGTGCACAGGCGCGGCTGGAACAGCAAAAAGAACTCCCCGTTGTCGAGCCCGGCGCGCATGTCGGTCTCCATCTTGTGCTTGGCGTCGGACGACGATTTCATGTCCGCCGAATAGAAGTGCACGTCGCTTTTGCCGGACGACTTGGCGTGGTACATGGCGATGTCGGCCGCCTTGACCAGATCGACGGGCGAGCTGCCGTCGTGCGGATAGATGCTCACGCCGATGGCCGCGCCGACGGCGATCTCGCTGCTGTCGAAGGCGACCGGCAGTTGCAGCGCCTCGCGCAGCCGGTCGAGCATGCGCAGCGTGTAGCGCAGCGACGGCTGGTTGGCCAGCACCAGCACGAATTCGTCGCCGCTGAGCCGGGCGACGGTGTCGCTGTCGCGCACCGACGCCTCCATGCGCTTGGCGACCGAGGTCAGCACCACGTCGCCGGCCTCGTGGCCGAAGGTGTCGTTGATCAGCTTGAATTTGTTAAGGTCGATCAACATCGTCGCCACCAGCGTCTTGTTGCGCTGGGCCACGTGCAGCGCCTGTTCGAGCCGGTCCCACAGCAGGTTGCGGTTGGCTAGCCCGGTCAGCGGATCGTGGTTGACGCGGTGTTCCAGGTGCGAGGTGCGCTGCTTGACGGCGGTGACGTCGTTGATGACGCCGATGTAGTGCGTGACCACGCCGGCCTCGTCGTGCACCGGCGTGATGGTCAGCTCGTTCCAGAACAGCGTGCCGTCCTTGCGCAGGTTGCGGAAGATCACATTGGCCTGGCGCCGCTCGCAGATGGCCTCGCGCAGTTGCAGGCGGGCGTCCTGGTCCAGCCCCGGCGCGCCCATGAAGCGCGAATCGCGGCCCTGCACCTCCTGGGCGCTGTAGCCGGTGATGCGCTCGAAGGCCGGGTTGACGTATTCGATCGGATTGTCGCGGCCGGCGCAGCGGCTGATGATGATGCCGTTGCTGGCCGCGTGCAGCGCGCGCTCGCGCAGGCGCAGCAGGTTTTCCTGCTCGTGGCGGCGCGTCACGTCGAGCCCGACGCCGCAGACGTAGTGCTCGCCCTCGCAGCGGATGCGCGTGCCCGACATCAAATACGTGCCGGGCTTGCCGCTGCGGCTGACGAAGCTGGTCTCGATCAGCACCTCCTGGTTGTCGTCGAGTACGGCGCGCAGGCTGTCCTCGATCCGCGCGCGGTCCGCCTCGTCGAACAGCTGGGGCACGCGGATGCGTTCCAGCTGGCAGGGGGTCATTTCGGTCACGCGCTCGAGGTTGCTGTTCCACAGCACGAAGCGGCCGTCGCGGTCGATCACATAAAAAGTTCCCGGGAATAATTTAATGATCGTTCTGAGCGGTATGGCGCCGACCAGGTCGGCCTTGCGCCGCGCGCCGTGCGCGGCGGCGGCGATGTCGATGGCGCAGCCGGAAAGTTTGCCGTCGGGCGCCTGCTGGG
>DATMSN010000090.1:0-10527 GCA_035565375.1 Duganella sp.
CCCAGCGCCGCGTGGAGATCGCGGTGCCGGAAGGCGCGCGGGCGCGCGAGGCGGTGTTCAGCCATGACGACAAGTGGGTCTACGCGATCGTCGACACCACCGGCGAAAACGAAATCTGGAAGTTCGCCGCCGACGGCTCCGGCCCCGGCGAGCAGCTGACGCGGGACGGCATCAGCCACCGCTGGCAGCTGTATCCGTCGCCGGACGGCCGCTGGCTGGGCCACACCGACAAGAAGGGCCGTTTCTGGCTGCTGGACCTGGCCACCAAATCGAACATCGTCATCGACGACGCGGGCAAGGCCGGCGTCGACAAGCACGATGAAATCCTGTGGTCGGCCGACAGCAAGAATCTGGCGCTGGTGCGCGCCGCGACCACCGAGCAGCGCGAGCAAATCGGCTTGTACAACCTGGCGTCGAAACAGCTGGCCTTCGTCACCAGCGACCGCTACACGTCACGCTCGCCGGTGTTTTCGCCGGACGGCAAATGGCTGTACTTCCTCTCGGCCCGCAACTTCCAGCTGGCGAACGGCTCGCCGTGGGGCGACCGCAATATGGGACCGGTGTTCGACAAGCGCACCGGCGTCTACGCGCTGGCGCTGCAGCCGGGGAATCGCTTCCCGTTCAAACCGGACGACGAGCTGGGCAAGCCGGGCGAGAAGGCCGCCGAGGGCGCGGCCGACAAGGCGGTCGAGCAGGCGGCCGAGAAGGCGGCGGAGAAAGCGGTGGAAAAAGCCGCCGCCAAGACGGCGCCGCCGGTGAAAAAAGCGGACAAGTCGCTGCCGGAGATCGTCTACGCCGGCCTGCAGGAGCGGTTGTACGAAGTGCCGCTGGCGCCCGGTAACTACCGTGGCCTGGGCATGGACGACAAGCGCCTGTACTTCCTGGACGTGGAGTCCAGCGACGGCAAGGCGAACCTGAAAACGCTGGCGATCGCCTCCAACGGTCCGCAGCCGGAAGCCTTCGCCGCCGGCGTGCGCGAGTTCGATCTGGCCGCCGACAAGAAGCATATCTACTACCGCACCTTCAGCGGCGGTCCGGGCGACATGATCATCGTCGAAGCGGCCGCCAAGGCGCCGGCCGACACCTCCAAGGCCAAGGTCAAGGTCGACGACTGGAGTTTCACGTCCAATCCACGCCTGGAGTGGAAGCAGATGTTCAACGACGCCTGGCGCATGCACCGCGACTTCCTGTACGACGCCAAGATGCGCGGCGTGAACTGGACCGCCGTGCGCGACAAATACGCGCCGCTGGTCGACCGCGTGACCGACCGCGCGGAGTTGAACGACATCCTGGGCATGATGATCAGCGAGGTGGGTTCGCTGCACTCGCAGATCGCGCCGGGCGACATCCGCCGCTCCGCTCCGGAGGGCGTGCCGTCCGGGCTGGGCGCGCTGCTGACGCGCACCGGCGAGGGCTACCGCGTCGATCACGTGTACCGCAGCGAGCCGGAACTGCCGTCCGAGCGCGGACCGCTGGCGCAGGCCGACGTCAATGTGAAGGAGGGCGACATCATCACCGCCGTCAATGGCAAGCCGGTGACGGCGGCGCGCGACATCGCCGACCTGCTGCTGAACCAGGCCGACAAGCAGGTGCTGCTGCAGATTAAACGCAAGGCCGGCGGCAGCGGTCCGGTGATCGTGATGCCGGTGAATATGGTCAAGCAGGCCGGCCTGCGCTACAGCGACTGGGAGCAGAGCCGCGCGCGCCAGGTCGAGACGGCCTCGAAGGGGCGCATCGGCTACCTGCACCTGCGCGCCATGGGGCCGCGCGACATCGCCTCGTTCGCGCGCGACTTTTACGCCAACGTCAACCGCGAAGGCCTGATCATCGACGTGCGGCGCAACAACGGCGGCAACATCGACAGCTGGATCATCGAGAAGCTGCTGCGCAAGGCCTGGGCCTTCTGGGCCGCGCCGGGGGCGCAGCCGGCGCCGAACATGCAGAACACCTTCCGTGGCCACCTGGTGGTGCTGGTCGATGAGCTGACCTATTCGGACGGCGAGACCTTCGCCGCCGGCGTCAAGGCGCTGGGACTGGCGCCGCTGGTCGGCAAGCGCACGGCCGGCGCCGGGGTCTGGCTGAGCGATAACAACCGCCTGAGCGACAACGGCATGGCGCGCGTCGCCGAGAACGGCCAGTTCAACACGGCCGACGGCCATTGGCTGATCGAAGGCGTGGGCGTGACGCCGGACGTGGAGGTGGACAACCTGCCGCATGCGACCTTCATGGGCCAGGACCGGCAGCTGGAAGTGGCGTTGGAACTGCTGGATAAAAAACTGAAGGAACAACCAATCAAACCATATCAACCGCAGGTGATCCCCGCGTTGAAATAAGGAGACCTCCGATGCAGATGAAGCGCCTGGTATCCGTCGCCGTCGCCGGTGCGGCCATCACAATTGGCCAAACCGCGCAGGCGCTGCCCAGCACCAGCGATACCCGCATGCTGACCGAACCGGCGTTGTCCGCCGCCCATCTGGCCTTTATCTACGCGGGGGACGTGTGGCTGGCCAATCGCGACGGTGGCGCGCCGCGCCGCCTGACCTCCGATCCCGGCGAAAAATCGAACCCGCAGTTTTCGCCCGACGGCAAACTGATCGCCTACAGCGCGCAGGTCGACGGCAATACCGACGTCTATCTGCTGCCGGTCGAAGGGGGCGTGCCCAAGCGCCTGACCTATCACCCAGGCGCCGACGTGGTGCAGGGCTTCGCGCCGGACGGCAAGTCGGTGATGTTCACGTCGCCGCGCGCGGCCTTCAACAACCGCTATCGCAAACTGTTCACGGTGCCGGTGGCCGGCGGCGTGGAGACGCAGCTGGAGGTGCCGAACGCCGCGCGCGCGGCCTGGTCCCCGGACGGCAAGAGCATCGTCTACAACCCGTTCTCGCCGGCCTTCATGCAGTGGAAGCACTACCGTGGCGGCACCAATTCGATCCTGTGGCTGTTCAACCGGGGCGACAAATCGGTGGTCAAGATTCCGCAGCCGGCCACGCACTCGAACGACGTCGATCCGATCTGGATCGGCGACACCATCTACTTCCGCTCGGACCGCGACGGCGAATTCAATCTGTACGCCTATGACGTGAGGTCCAGGCAGGTGCGCGCGCTGACGAAGCACACCGACTTCCCGGTGCTGAACGTGGCCGCCGCCGGCAACGGCATCGTCTACGAGCAGGCCGGCTATCTGCACGCGCTGGATACCGCCACCGGCCAGGCGCGCCGGCTGGCCATTGGCGTCAGCAGCGATCTGGGGCTGTCGCGCCCGCGCTGGGTCAGTGGCGCCAGGTACATCCGCAACGCGTCGGTGTCGCCGTCCGGCGCGCGCGTCGCCTATGAATTCCGCGGCGAGATCGTCACCATCCCCGCCGGCAAAGGCGACGTGCGCAATCTGACGCAGACCACCGCCGTCAACGAGCGCTCGCCCGCGTGGTCGCCGGACGGCCGCTCGGTCGCCTACTTCTCCGACGAATCGGGCGAATACACGCTGCACATCCGCGCGCAGGACGGCAAGGGGGAAGCGCGCAAGTTCAAGTTGAGCGGCTCCGGCTTCTACGACAATCCGGTCTGGTCGCCGGACAGCAAAAAGATCGCCTACACCGACAACTCGTGGACCTTGTATGTGATGGATGTCGCCTCGGGGGCGGTCAGCAAGATCGCTTCCGAGCCGCTGTATGGCGTGAACAAGACCTTGCGCGCGGCGTGGGCGCCCGACTCGCGCTGGATCGCGTACGCGCTCAATTCGATGACCTACACGCGCAGCGCCTATATCTACTCGCTCGAGCAGAAAAAATCGTGGCCGGTGACCGACGGCCTGTCGGACGTCGTCAATCCAGTGTTCGACAAGAGCGGCAAGTACCTGTACTTCTTCGCCTCCACCAACGCGGGGCCGAGCAACAACTGGTTCTCTCAACAGAACGAGGATAACCGCGTCACGCGCACGGTGTGGATGGCGGTGCTGCGGCGCGACTTGCCGTCCCCGCTGATCAAGGAGAGCGACGAGGAAAAGGCCAACCCGGCCACGCCGCCGGTGTCGGACAAGAAGGAACCGGCCAAGCCGGAGACGCCGAAGGTCGATCCGAAGACGGGGCGCGACGATCCCAAGGTCACCGTGGCGCCGGTCGCGCCGATGGCGATCGACTTCGACGGCATCGAAACGCGCATCGTCGATTTGCCGATACCGGCGGCGTCGCTGTCCGACCTGGAAGCGGGGGAGGCGGGCCAGATATTCTTCCTGCGCGAGAGCGACGGCAAGAAAGCCATCCAGCGCTTCGACCTGAAGGACCGCAAGGCCGAAACGCTGCTGGCCGAAGCGGACGAATTCGAGGTCTCCGCCGACGGCAAGAAAATCGTCTACCGCCTCAAGGAGGCCTGGGCCATGGGCAGCGCCGGCACCAAAGCCCTGACGCCGGGCGAAGGCAAGATCAAGGTCGAAGCGATCGAGGTGCGGGCGGAGCCGCGCGCCGAATGGACGCAGATCTTCAATGAAGCCTGGCGCATCAACCGCGACTTCTTCTACGATCCCGGCATGCACGGCGCCGACTGGAACAAGATGCGCGAAAAGTATGCGCAGTTCCTGCCGGAGTTGTCTTCCCGCGCCGACCTCAATCGGCTGGTGCAGTGGCTGTGCAGCGAGTTGGGTGTGGGCCACCATCGCGGTGGCGGCGGCGACTTCTTCACCGACGGCAAAGCGGTGCCGGGCGGCCTGCTGGGCGCCGACTACGAGATCAGCGACGGCCGTTACCGCTTCAAGAAAGTCTACGGTGGCTTGAACTGGAACCCGGCGCTGCGCGCGCCGTTGACGGAACCGGGCCTGAACGTCAAGGCCGGCGAATACCTGCTGGCGGTGGAAGGCCGTCCGCTGGTGGCGCCGACCAATTTGTATAGCGCCTTCGAAAACACCGCCAACAAGGCCATCGACATCACCGTCGGCCCGAACGCGGACGGCAGCAAATCGCGCACCGTCACCGTGGTGCCGGTGCCGAGCGAGGACGCGCTGCGCAACCGCGACTGGATCGAGGGGAACATCCGCAAGGTCAACGCGGCCACCGGCGGCAAGGTAGCCTATGTGTACGTGCCGAACACCGCAAGTTTGGGGCACACCTACTTCAAACGCTACTTCTTCCCGCAGGCCGACAAGGATGCCGTCATCATCGATGAGCGCTTCAACGGCGGTGGCAGCGTGGCCGATTACTATCTGGAGATCTTGCAGAAGAAGGAAATCGCCTGGTGGACCATGCGCTACGGGGCCGACATGAAGACGCCGTCCGCTTCCATCCAGGGGCCGCGCGCGATGCTGATCGACGAAACGGCCGGCTCGGGCGGCGACCTGCTGCCGTGGATGTTCCGTAAAAATCAAATGGGGCCGTTGATCGGCAAGCGCACCTGGGGCGGCTTGGTGGGGGTGCTTGGCTTCCCGGTGCTGCTCGATGGCGGCACGATCACCGCGCCCAACCTGGCCTTCTGGACGCGCGACGGCGGCTGGGGCGTGGAAAACGAAGGCGTGGCGCCGGACATCGAGGTCGATCAAACTCCGGCCGACGTCATCGCCGGCCGCGATCCGCAGCTGGAGAAGGCGATAGAGGTCATCAAGGCGGAGCTGGCGAAGAACCCGCCGGTGCGTCCGCCGCGCCCGGCGTTCCCAGTTAAAACACGGGCGGATTAGCGGGCGAGGCCCGCTAACCGCCCGGGGGCCCATCGAAGGGGCGGCCTACCTTCCGGTAGGCCTTAAGAGCGAAGCGTAATCCGCCATGCATGCGCCGTCGCCGGCCCATTGATGGCCGACGAACGGCCGCCCGGCAGCAAAGTGTTCGGAAGTGAACAGTAACCACGTTCACTTCCGAACAGATATCTGCGATTCACCCAGATCCAGCGCATAAAAAGCCGTGGCATGGTAGTTGCAGTATCCTCCCGTCTTCCACGCACGGACCTACCATGAAGCTAAAAGATTTTCGCATTGGCTGGCGCACGCTGATACAGCAACCGGCATATTCGCTGTCGGTGATACTGGGCCTGAGCATAGGCTTGGCAGCCTCCCTGCTGCTGCTTGGCTTCGTGAAGTACTCGCTGGATTACGACTCGCATGTGCCGGATGTCGACAACGTCTACGTCGTCACGCAGCGCTACCACGTCGATCCCAAGTCCCCGCTGTACGACGTCGCGCCGATGTTCCTGCGGTCGGTGGCCATGGCCACGCCCGGCGTGGTTGACGCCACCAGCTTCTTCCCATCGCGTCCGCAAACGGCTCCCCTCGTGATCAGCATCGACAATCGCAAGCTGCAACTGCAGGGGCTCTATGTGCTGCCCGGCTTCGCGGACATGCTGGGATTGACGGCGCTGCAGGGGAACCTGCGCGTGGCGCTGGATCAGCCGGACAGCATCGTTCTTACCGAAGCCTCGGCGGTGCGGCTGTTCGGCACGGCGAATGCGCTGGGCCGCGCCATGCAGGCCGAACGCCAGGTGGTGCGCGTGGGCGCGGTGGTCGCCACGCCGCCGGCCAACACCACGATTCCGTTCGACTCTCTGGTGGGCGTTAATTCCGCGCTGGTGGACAAAACCGTTCGCAACGAGATACTGACCGGGGAGCTGGGCTGGATGGGCAAGTTGCTGATCCGCGTGAAGCCCGGCGTTTCGCTGGCCGCGATCACGGACGCGTTTCAGCAAGTGGTCGACCGCACGCCCAGTATCCAGAACCATCCGCCGGAAACGCTGGAACGGCTGGGCAAGCGCAAGGTGATGGATCTCGGCCTGTCGCCGCTGCGGCGCGCGTATTTCGACAAGGATGTCGAAGGCAGCCGTGTCTTCGTGGCGGGAAAACGCGGCGACCCTGCCGTTATCGCCGGCCTGGCGGCGATCGCGGTATTGATCCTGGTGCTGGCGGCCATAAATTACGTCAACCTGGCGACGGTGCGCGTGTTGCGCCGCCAGCGCGAGGTCGCCATGCGCAAGGTGCTCGGCGCCGGCGTCGGCAGGATCGTGCTGCACTTTCTCATGGAGTCGCTCGCGGTGTCGCTGGTGGCGACGACGATCGGCCTGCTGCTGGCCTGGTTGGCGCTGCCGATTTTCTCGGAGCTGGTCAACCGCGATCTGTCCGACATGCCTTCCTTGACCAACATCGTCGCGGCGCTGGCGCTGGGCGTCGCGCTTGGCGTGCTGACGGCGATGTATCCGGCCTGGATCGCGATGCGCGTGTTGCCGACGCAAGTGCTGGCCGGGCGGCCCGGTAACGAGTCCGTCGGCGGCATGCGCTTCCGGCGGATATTGACGGTGGTGCAAATCGCCACCGCGATGGGCTTCGCGGGCATCACCGCCGCGATCGCGTGGCAGACCGAGTTTGCCATGCGGTCGTCGCCGGGGTTCGATCCCGCTCCGTTTCTGATCGTCGATTTGCCGGCGCCGGTGCGCTACAGCGACCCGGCGCGCGCCTTCATCACGGCTCTGAAGACACAGCGTGGCGTCGAGGGCGTGGCGTTATCGGAAGATCCTGTCGGACGGCTCGACAACGCGTGGACACGCGAACTACGACGCGAGGGGGGCGCCGGCGCCGGTATGGAAATGAAGGGCGTCAGCGCGAATTTCTTCGAGCTTTACGGCATACGGCCGCGCACCGGTCGTCTGTTCCAGGCCGCGTTGGACCAGGAAGACGATCCGGTGCCGGTGGTGCTCAACGCTGTCGCCACGCGGGATCTGGGCTTCGCGTCGCCGGAGGCGGCGGTCGGGCAGATCGTTTTGTTCACCGATTACGAGAACAAGATCGTCCGCAAGCGCGTGGTCGGCATCGCCCCGGATCTGCATTTTCACTCGCTGCGCGAAGCACCGCGCGCCACCGCCTATGAGCTCTGGACAGCCAGCACCACGCTCAGCGTGCGGACAACCGGCTCGCCGGCGCAGGTGGAGGGCATGGTGCGGGAGCTATGGCCCAAGTACTTCCCGGACGCGATCATGAAGACGTATCGTGCCCGGGACATCCTCGCGGTCAACTACGCCGACGATGCCCGCCTGGCCAAGCTGCTGGCGATCGCCACCTGCATCACGTTATTGATCGCGGCCTTCGGCACCTACGTCCTGTCGGCCAACACGGTCCAGCGCCGCGCCAGGGAAATCGTGCTGCGCAAACTGCACGGGGCCGGGAGGTCCGCCATCGCCATGCTGGTGGTGCGGGAAATAGGGATGCTCACCCTGATCGCCTCGGTGATCGGCCTGCCGCTGGCGGCGCTGGGAATCAGACGTTATCTGTCGACGTACGTGGTGCAAGCGCCGATCGGTTACTGGACGTTGGGGTTGGCGCTGACGGTGACGATGGTCATCGCCCTGATCGCCGTCAGCCGGCACACCTGGATCGCCATGCGCATGGTTCCGGTCGAAGCGCTGCGCGCCTGAACATGATTCCGTAACGCTGGGCGGGGGACGCCAATGCCGACGCACAACCACGTAGGGCGGATTAGCGGGCGAGGCCCGCTAACCGCCCGGGGGGCCATCGAAGGGGCAGCCTACCTTCCGGTAGGCTTTAAGAGGCGGAACGCCGTAATCGGCCATGCATGCGTTACGGGCGGCGCATGCATGGCCGATTACGCTGCGCTAATCCGCCCTACGTGTCTCCGCGGGAATCACGCTGCGGTGGCCGATTTGGTCACAGTGCGGTGATCGACTCCAGCTCCGCGCCGATCTGGCGGCAGCTTTGATGCAGCGCCTCGATGAATCGGTTCACGCTCTGCGATTCGGGCCGGAACAGCGGCGTCACCAGATTCACCGAATACGGCACCGGATGCGAAAAGCGCCGGATCTGCAGCCCGGTCCTCGCATACTCCAGCGCCGTCAGCGGATTGACGATCGCCACTCCGACCCCAAGGCTCACCGTCGCGCAAACCGCCGCCGCGCTGTGCGTCTCGACCACCATCCTGCGCTCGACCCCATGCTCGCGGAATATGTTGTCGACCATCTTGCGATACGGGTCGCCGGCGGCCAGATACACGAAATCCATGCCCGAAAAATCCTGCGGCGTCAGCGTGCGCTTTTCGCACAACCGATGGCGCGGCGGCAGCACGCACACCACATCCATCGTCAGCAGCGCTTCCATTTTCGTGCCGGGCGGGATGCCCGGTTCCTCGGTCAACCCCAGATGATAGCGCTGGCTGGTCAAGGACTCCTGCAAGGCCGGGCTCTCGAGCGGCGTCACGTTCAAACTCACGCCGGGGAACTTGCTGCAGAAATGCTGGCTCGCGCGCGGCAGCAGCGTGCTTGAAAAAGCCGGCAGGCAGGCCACGGCGATTTGCCCGTGGCGGAAATGGCGCAGCGCCTCGATCGCATTGCCGATCCGCTCCAGTCCCAGATAGCTGCGCTGGACCTCGTCGAACAGCATCAGCCCATGCTCGGTCGGCACCAATTTGCCGCCGCTGCGCTTGAACAGGGTCAGTTGCGACAGCTTCTCGAACCGGCTCAATTCCCGGCTGATGGTCGGCTGCGACGTGTGCAGGATCTCGGCGGCGCCGGTCGTGCTACCCGACGTCATCACCGCCCAAAACACCTCGACGTGGCGAAAAGTGAAGCCCATGACCCACCCATTTGAATTCAGATCACTGAACTATATCAGGAATGAATAAGGTGCGAACATATTGATATTATGTTTTTGTTGCTAAAACTTTCATACTGAACGCATTCGAATTCACACGGAAAGCGGATCAGCTTATGAGATATCGTCGATTTGGCCGGCTGGCCTGGGAGGTGTCCGACGTTGGTTACGGCATGTGGGGCGTGGCCGGCGGCGAGGGCGGATGGACCGGGTCCTCCAACAGCGCCGGCATGGAGGCGCTGCACCACGCGATCGCCGGCGGCTGTAATTTCTTCGACACGGCGTGGATCTATGGCCGTGGCGAGAGCGAGCGCATGCTGGGCAGCGCGCTGCGCGACCACCCCGAAAAGAAGCTGTATGTGGCCACCAAGGTGCCGCCCAAGAACCGCGCCTGGCCTTCGCGGCGCGGCGACCGCATCGAGGACATCTTCCCGGCGGCGCATATCCACGAATACGTCGGCCGCAGCCTGGAGTGCCTCGGCACCGCTTCGATCGATCTGCTGCAGTTCCACGTATGGGAAGACGCGTGGGCCGGCGAGGAGTCCTGGCAGCGCGTGGTGGAGGACCTCAAGCGCCAGGGCATGATCGGCGGCGTCGGCATCAGCGTCAATCGCTGGGAACCCGCCAATGTGCTCGACACGCTGCGCACTGGATTGATCGATTCGGTGCAGGTGATCTACAACATCTTCGACCAGGCGCCGGAAGACGAGCTGTTTCCGCTGTGCCGCGAGCTCGATATCGGCGTCATCGCCCGGGTGCCGTTCGACGAGGGTTCGCTGACCGGCATGCTGCGCGAGACCACCACCTGGCCCGAGGGCGACTGGCGCGCCAGCTACTTCGTCCCCGAGAACCTGGCGCCGACGGTGGCGCGGGTCGAAGCGCTGCGCACCGCGCTGCCGGCCGATGCCGATATGGCGCGCGTCGCGCTGCGTTTCATCCTCGCCTGCGACGCGGTGGCGACGGTG
>DATMSN010000091.1:0-2076 GCA_035565375.1 Duganella sp.
CGATCTCAGCACGGGCGTGGCCGTGACGTCCAGCGCGCCGGCGCCCAGCGCGCGGAACACCTGGTTGACGTTGTCCTGCGGCCGGCCGGTGACCACCAGGATCGCGCACGGGCTGTGCTCCATGATCTGGCGGGTCGCCTCGACGCCGTCCAGTTCGGGCATGTTCAAGTCCATCAGGATCAGGTCGGGCCGGTTGTCGGCGCACATGCGCACCGCCTCGGCGCCGGTGCGGGCGATCCACAGCACCTGGTGTTCGGCGGTGCTGGCCACCACGCGCCGCAGCGCTTCGGCCGCCATGGCGACATCGTTGGCGATGGCGATCTTCATCTGCTGGCGTCTCCAATCAAGTCGCTGACCGCGTCAAGCAGCGTCTCGTCGTGGAAGCTGCCCTTGGTCAGGTAGTAGTCCGCGCCGGCCGAAAGCCCGCGCGCCCGGTCTTCGGGCCTGTCTTTATAAGAGACTATCATGACTGGCAGCTTATGGAGGTGAATGTCCTTTTTAATCAGCGTGACAAGTTCGATGCCGTCCATGCGCGGCATGTCGACGTCGGTGATCACCAGGTCGTAGTCGCCGCTGCGCACCACGTTCCAGCCGTCCATGCCGTCGATGGCGATATCGACCTGGAAGCCCCTGCCCATCAGCAGCTTGCGCTCCATTTCGCGCACCGTCAGCGAATCGTCGACCACCAGGATGCGCTTGGTCCTGCGCCGTTCCGCGTGGTCGGACTTGGTCAACTGGTGCAAGCCGCCCTCGTGCAGCAGTTTTTCGATCGACAGCAGCAGGTCCGGCACGTCCAGGATCAGCACCGGCTCGCCGTCGTCGAGCAGGGCGGCGGCCGAGATGTCGCGCATCTTGCCGAAGATCGGATCGATGCTTTGCACCGCCATGCTTTGTTCGCCGCGGATGTCGTCGACCACCAGCGCGTAGCGGCGCGCGCCGGTGCCGATGACGACCACCGCCAGCTCGCCGCCGCCGGCGTCGGTGTCGCCCAGCTCGAGCACCTGCGAGGCCGATACCAGGCCCAGATGCTCGCCGCCGAAATCGAAGAACTGCTTGTTTTCCAGCGTGTGGATGGCCGCCCGCGGCACCTTGATCACCCGTTCGACCTGCGCGATCGGCATGGCGTAGGCCTCGCCCTTGACGTCGACCACCAGCGCGCGCACGATGGACTGGGTCAGCGGCAGCGTGATGCAGGTGCGGAAGCCGACGCCCAGCTCCGATTCGATGCGCACCGTGCCGTTTTGCGAGCGTATGGTTTCGTGCACGATGTCCAGCCCGACGCCGCGTCCGGAAATCTCGGTGGTGCTTTCCTTCAGGCTGAAGGCCGGCAGGAACAGGAATTCCAGCAGTTCCGGCGGCGACAGCGAGCCGGCCATCTGGGCACTGGCCATCTTCCGTTCGATCACCCGGCGGCGGATTTGTTCCAGGTCGACGCCGCGGCCGTCGTCGCTGATTTCGATACTGAGCATGCCGGCGCGGTGCTTGGCCTCCAGCAGGATGGTGCCGGTGCCCGGCTTGCCGGCGGCGATGCGCGCCGCCGCCGTGTCCATGCCGTGGTCGATGGCGTTGCGCAGCATGTGGTTGAGCGGGCTTTCGATCCTGGCCAGGATGTCGCGGTCGACCAGCGTGTCCTCGCCGACGATCTGCAGCCGCACCTCCTTGCCCATGGTGCGTGCCAGATCGCGCACCATGCGCGGGAAGGACTGCACGCCGTCCCGGAACGGCCGCATGCGCATGGTCAGCACCTCGTCGACCATGCCTTGCGAGACGGCCAGCAGGCGGCGCTCGTAGGCTTCGATATCGGCGATGTGCTCCAGCACGAACTGTTTGAGCGGATGGGTCTTTTGCAGCGCCAGCAGGGATTGCTCCTTCAGCTTGGCGTCGGTGCTGTTGGCGATCGCCTCATGCAGCTGCTCGATCACGGAAAACAGGCTGCTCTGGTTGCGCTTGAAGCGCTGCAGGTTCTGGATGAACGGGTGCATCTGGTGCGCGCTGATGCGCGACTCGCTCGCCAGCGACAGCAGCCGGTCGAAGTTTTGCGCCGCCTTGGGCGCCGCCTGCGCGCGCGCCGGCGGC
>DATMSN010000092.1:0-4403 GCA_035565375.1 Duganella sp.
GGTGGGCGCGTAGCCCTGCTGGCTGTCGGGCAGCATCGCGTCGTCGGACGACAGCTGCACGCCGCGGAACGGCAGGCTGTCGAAGAAGTTGCCCGGCGTGTTGCCGTCGCCGATGAGCAGCCGCCCGTTGATCGAGGCCAGGTCGCGCTGCATATAGGTGTTGATGTCCTGCCAGCGGCTTTTGCCGTCGATACCGCGGTTGTAGGTCGAGAAATGGCGAAAGCGCCAGTCGCCGTAGTTGAAGCCGGCGCGCAGGCCCGCGAACAGGGTGTTGCGCTGCAGCGTGTTCTTGTTGCGGTCGGCGAAAGGGTTGCCGTCGAACACGTTCTGCGGTGCCGCGAATGGATTCGCGTCGTTGCGATAGTTGTTGCCGCTGTAGCGCGCGAAATTGAGCTGGTAGTCGAACATGGCAGCGGTGATGCCCTTGTCCCACTTCTCGGAGCCGACCGCGCCGCGCGCCGAACGCCTCAGCGCCGCCTGCGGAATGCTGACGAACAGGCGCTGCCTGCCGCCGTCGTAGGTGAACGCTGCGTCGGGAATGACCGCAGCCAGGTCGATGCATGCATCGTCCGCGGCGCTCGCCAGCGTGGGAAACACCGCCACGTTGACGCCCCAGTCGTCGAGCATGCGGCGTGTGAGGCAAGGTACGGCGTCGCCCTTGCGGTCCTTGTCGACGAAGCGGATCTCGGTTTGCCCGGCGCCGCGCTCGTTGAGCGACACGTCGACCATGTACTTGCCGGCCAGCACGCGGTTGCCGAAGGAGAAAAGCGAGAGGTCTGCATGCGGCTGGTCGCCGCCGATGCCGAGGAATTCCTCGTTGAAATTGGATGCGGCCAGCCGTTGCTGCGCATGGACGGACGCGCCCATCGCGCCCAGCAATGCGGTGCACAGCGTCAGCCGAAACGGCATGCGGAAGGCGGATGTGAGGCAGCGCATGGTGGTTCGCCTCTTGCGTCTCAGCGCTTGGCGCCGCCGGCGGATGCCGCGGAAGGTGCCGGCGGGGGAACCGGTTCGGCCTTCACGGCCACGGGCTGGGCGCTCGCAGGCACCTTGACGAACTCCTCGGGAGTCTCGCCACCGTAGTCGTTGAGCGTGGTGAAGTTGACCTGGATCGCCTGCGGCGTCTTCAGCGCGCTCAGCGGATACGCCACCTCGCCGAAGGGCGGCACCATGTCGGCGTTGATCAGTTGCTGGCCGCCGTTGACGTTCAGCGCGGTGAAGGTCACGTGGTAGGCCGTGGGGTTGCCGACCTTGAGCACGGCGCCCTGGTCTTGTGCGTCGGCGCCGACGGCCCACTTGAGTTGCGCGCGCGATTCCTCGGACTTGCCGACGAGCTTCGCGGGGCGATAGAACAGCTTGATGCGGCTGCGCACCGCGATCTGCAGCACATTCTCTTCCTTCGACTTCTCGGGGATCTCCTTGACGTTGAGCCAGAACACCGACTCGCGGTCGGCTGGCAACTCGCCGGCCACGCGCATGATGCGCAGGATGTTTTCCATGCCGGGGTCCAGTCGCGACAGCGGCGGCGTGACGAGCAGGGGCGTCTTGTTCTTGCCTTCGCCGGCATCGATCCATGCCTGGACCACGTAGGGCGAGGTGCCGGTGTTCTTCACCGGGATGGAGGCTTCGCGGTCTTTCTCGCCGAGGATCACGCGCGTGCCGCCGAGCATCACGCCCGCAGCGGCGGGCCATTGGAAGCCCAGTGTCAGCAGGATGGCGAAAGCCCACCGAAGGCGATTGTTGCTGCACATAGGAAGTCAATCCTTGACGGGCGGACGCATGACACGCGCAACCCGGCACCACAGCGAATCGAGTCGCCGAGGAAAAGAAAAAGGGGTTTCGGCGCCGGCCGGACCGTGGAGTCCATGCGCGGTGCGAGCAAAGGCGGCACTGCGCGACCGGTCGAAGCACGGGCGCCTCGACCGGCTGCAGTGCCGCGGCCGCTGGCTACTTACTTGTAGGCCACCGTGAACTGCGCGACCGAATTGGCCGGGCCGACCGTCACGGCCGTCTTGGTTGCGACATACGCAGCCTGGAACTTCAGCGAGTTGTCGCCCAGGCCCAAGACGTATTCGCCGGACGGCGAGCCCAGTGCGATCTTGGTGCCGGCGGAATCGCCGAGTTCGATCGCCACGCCCGAAGCCGAGCCCACGCCGACCTGGCCGGCGTTGGCCAGGCGCAGATAGGTGGCGTCATCGAGGTCGGCGGTGCCCGAGAAGGTCACGGTGGCGCCCTTGGCCGTGGCGCCGCAGCCCAGGAGGTCGATGGTGAACCTGGCGGGCGTAGCCTTCTTGCCGACCACGGCGGTGCCGGCGGTCGCGCCATCGAACACCGTGCGCGACACCTTGCCGAGCGGCACGGTCAGGTTCTGGCTGTTGGGCGAAATCGAGCAAGGCGCATCGACGATTTCACCGGTGAAATTGATGGTGCCGTCGGCGGCGGAGGCGGCCTGTGACAGCACGCCGGCGACGGCCAGCGCTGCGAACTTGACGAGTACGGTCTTTTGCATTTTGGGTTCCCTGGGATTGATGTAACTGCGCCTGCTTGTGCAAGGCAGGGCGCAGCTTATTCACACAAAGATGCAAAAGAACACCGTCTGTCGTCAGTTGATGATAGTTAACACTCCCTACCCGGATCTTCGTGACTTAGGTCACGGACCAAGGCGGGCAGCGACCGGACTAAGCCTCCGCTACCTGCAGCACCAGCTTGCCGAAGTTCTCGCCGCTGAAAAGGCGGTTCAGCGCCTCGGGGAAGGTGTCGAGCCCCACGATCACGTCTTCCTTGCTCTTCATGCGGCCGTCCTTGAGGTAGCCGGCAAGCTCGGCCACGGCAATGGGGAAGCGGTCCGCGTAGTCGAACACCACGATGCCTTCCATGCGCGCGCGGTTCACCAGCAGGCTCAGGTAGTTGCGCGGTCCCGCGGATGGCATGCTGTTGGCATTGTTGTACTGGCTGATGGCGCCGCAGATGATCACGCGGGCCTTGCGCGCGAGCCGCGCCAGCACCGCGTCGAGGATCTCGCCGCCGACATTGTCGAAGTAGATGTCCACGCCCTTGGGGCAGTGCGCCTTGAGGCCGTCGCGCACGGCGCCCGCGCCGGCCTTGTAGTCGATGCAGGCGTCGAAGCCCAGTTCCTTCACCACCCAGTCGCACTTGGCCTGGCCGCCGGCAATGCCGACCACCCGGCAGCCCTTGATCTTGGCGAGCTGCCCGACCGTCTGCCCCACGGCGCCCGCGGCACCGGAGATGACCACCGTTTCGCCCGCCTTGGGCTGGCCCACGTCCATCAGCCCGAAGTAGCCGGTCATGCCCGGCATGCCGAGCACGTTGAGCCACTGGTGGATGGTGCCGGCGCGCAGGTCGACTTTGGCCAGCCCATTACGCTTGATCTCCTCCTTCGGCACGAGCATGTATTCCTGCACGCCCAGCGTGCCGTAGACCGTGTCGCCGACCGCGAAGTCGGGGTTCTTCGAGGCGATGACGCGGCCGATGCCGCCCGCGCGCATCACGGCGCCGATTTCCACTGGCGCGATGTAGCTCTTGGCATCGTTGAGCCAGCCGCGCATGGCGGGATCGAGCGACAGCGAGAGCGTCTTGACCAGCACGCCGCCCTCGGCGGGTTCGCCGACCGGCTCGGTGGTGAACTGCCAGTGTTCGCGCGTTGCCGCGCCCTCGGGCCGCTTGGCGAGCCTGACCTGGTGATTGACGGGCGCTTCGGCCATGGGAGGTCTCCTTGGAAAGGTCGTTGTTGCGGCGCCATGCTAGCGGCGCGCGGCGCAGTTGGCCGTAGCGCAGGCGACAGCGACAGCCCGCGCACCGCCAGGTTGCCGCTCAGGCCAGGCGAACGACGATCCGCAAGCCCGGATGCGCGTTGTGCACCGCCAGGCTGCCGCCGTGCGCCTCGGCGATCAACCGGCACAGGTACATGCCCAGCCCGACGCCGCCGGTGGCGCGCGCTCGTGCGCTGTCGGTGCGGTAGAAGGCTTCGGTCAGGCGTTCGAGCTGGGCCTCGTCGACGCCGGGGCCGAAGTCACGGACCTCGATCTCCACACCCTGCGCCGGTCCGTCGACCACGGCGCGCAGCGACACGCTGGGCGGGCGGGGTGCGTCGGTGCTGTAGCGCAGGGCGTTGTCCAGCAGGTTGCGCACCAGCAGGCGGATGCGCATGCGGTCGACGGCATGCGGCGGAAGTCCCTCGGCAAGATCCAGATGCACCTGCTGGGCGCCCGGCATCTCGGCCGTGACTTCGCGCACCAGCGCCGCCAGGTCGACCGGTTCGCGCTGCAATGCCACGTGCGGGCTTGCGAGGCGCTCGCTTTCGAGCAGGTCGCTGATCAGGTCGCGCATCTCGTTGAGGTCACGCAGCAGCGCCTCGCGTTCAGCCTGGCTTTCGGGCGTCACCG
>DATMSN010000093.1:0-11710 GCA_035565375.1 Duganella sp.
CGCCGGCCGGCCTGATGCCGCAGCGCGCGGCGATCACCCCCAAGGGCCGCCTGTACCTGACCTACGCCAACGGCGCCGGCCCGCACCCGCAGTCCGAAAGCGAGCCGATGAACGCCGGCGCGCTCTGGGAGTACAACACCGTCGGCGGCGCCTGGACCAATGTTACGCCGGCTGGCAGGACCCATCCCTTCGGCGGCGTCAGCGTCGACCCGGCCAATCCGAAACACCTGATCGCCTCCAGCGCGAACACCTATTGGACCCAGAGCACGCAGCCTGGCACCACGTATGGCGACCGCATCTACACCTCGCTCGACGCCGGCCGCACCTGGACCGACTTGATGGGCGGCGCCGGCATCACGGTCGACGCCAATGGCGTCGACTGGGTACACCAATCGATGATCCATTGGGCCGGCTCGATCGAGTTCGACCCGTTCGACGCGAAAAGCGCGTGGGTCGTGTCCGGTAACGGCGTGTACAAGAGCAGCAACGTCGACGCCCCCAATAGCGTCTGGAAGTTCGATGTGCACGGCATGGAAGAGACCGGCGTGTACGCCGCCGAAAGCATCCCGGGCGGACCGCTGGCGACCGTCATTGGCGACTACGACGGCTTCATCCAGGACGACCCATCCCAGTACGGCCCGCGCCACAACCCGGCGATGGGCTCGACCACCGGTCTGGCGGTAGCGCCACTGGCCACACACGTGATGGCGCGGGTGGGCAACGAGCTGTACACCTCGACCAATACAGGGGCCAGCTGGGAAAAGGCGCCGTCGAAGATGGCTGCGCGGGGCAACGTGGCCCTGTCGGCCGACGGTTTCGTGCTGCTGCATAGCCCGGAAAATTCGGCCGTCACCTACCGCTCGACCGATGCCGGTGGCAGCTGGACCGCGGTGGCCGGCCTGTCCGTCAACAACGCGCGGCCGATCGCCGATGGCGTCAACCCCGCCAAGTTCTATGTCTACGACCGCGACACCGGAAAAGTGATGGTCAGTACCGATGCCGGCGTCTCGTTCAGCGCCCAGGCCGTGCTGGGCGCCGGCGGCTCGACCTTCCTGCGCGCCGCGCCGGGCCGCGAGGGCGACCTTTGGGTGTGCCTGAACGGCAGGGGCCTGAACCACTCGACCGATTCGGGCGCCACCTTCACCAAGGTCGCGGGCGTCGCCACTTGCTCCGGCGTGGGCCTGGGCAAGGCCGCGCCGGATGCCTCCTACCCGACGCTCTATCTGTGGGGTACGGTCGGCACGGCGCGCGGCCTGCTGCGTTCCACCGACATCGGCGCCAGCTGGGTCCGTGTCAATGACGATGCGCACCAGTATGGCGGTATGGGCTACGTCGTCGGCGACATGAACACCTACGGCACGGTCTACACGAGCACCAACGGCAGAGGCGTCGCCTACGGCAAGATCGACCCGTCCGGCGACGTCCAGGTGGTGCCGCAAGTGTATGTGCCGCCACCGAAGCCGGCCGAATGCAAGTACGTCGTGACCAACATCTGGCGGGGCGGCGGTTTTGCCGTGGTGAACATCACCAACACGAGCACCTCCGTCATCAACGGCTGGACGGTGAACTGGACCTACGCCGACGACACGACGGTGGGCGACACCGCCTACAACGGGGTGGTGACAGGCACCGCGCCGCACTACTCGGCCAACGACGGCGGCGGCTGGAACCGCGACATCAATCCGGGGCAAACCGCATCGGTCGGCTTTTCCTTCGGTCAGGGAACGCCGGATCCATTGCCCGCACCGGCCGTCACCGGCGACATCTGCAAGTAAGCGCGCCCTCAATACATCAGGAACCATCATGAAAAAAACACTTCTCGCGCTGCTCGCCGGCGCCACCCTGGCGCTGGCAGGCGCCGCCCACGCCGGCGTCACCAATTTCGATGAATTGAACACCGCCGGCGACTTCGCCAGCCTGGCCGACATCAACCCCTACGCCGGCCTGACCTGGGGGGGCGACTGGTACGCCGGCGACGCCGGCATCGACGGCTACGCGAACGGCGCGCACTCCGGCGCCAATTTCGCCATCAACGGCTTCGGCGCCGATCCCGCCGAAATCAGCAGCGCCTCGGCGTTCAATTTCACCGGCGCCTGGTTCGCCGCCCCGGTGGGCGCGGCCGACAAAGCAACCTGGGTCAACATCAGCGCCTACGACGCCGCCAACCATCTCATCGGTAGCACCGGCAACGTCGCCATCGGCGCCGGTTACGTGTGGGTGGGGGGCGGGTTCGACAACGTCTCGCGCCTGAGCATCACGCGCGACACCGGCTGGTACGCGATGGATGATTTCACCACCACCATCAGCGTCGCCGCGCCGGTACCCGAGCCCGGCACGTCGCTGATGCTGGCGCTCGGCCTGCTGACCTTGGTGGCGGTGCGGCGCCGGCCTGCGCGCTGAAGATCGCGTCCATCGCGGCCTTCACACGCTGTTCGTCTGCACGAGATGGGGCGCGCGGCGGTCAATCTGGCAGGGCGCAGGACAGAACAGGTGGCGCGGCACGTGGGTGCCGCGCTCGCCGCTCGATGCCGACTTTCGCCGGGCGCCGGGCTGCGGCGGGCGCGACGTGATTCTGAGCTTCAAGCTCAATGCCGCCAAGGCCGGGCTTATTTGACGTAGGTGCCGAGCTTCACTTTCAGCACCTGGGCCCTATCGGTGAAATTCAATCCATCACTGGTCTGGTCGCCATTCCACACGCGCAGCATGACCCACTTGCCATTCTCGAAACGGCCTTCTTCGACGCGGTCCACAATCATGACGCGATCTTTCAGATCCTTGCCGGCGACGAAGTTGATGCGCGCATTCAGGCCGGTGACCAGGTACTCGTCATCGGCCAGTTTGGCCACCACCACGCCGCCGCCAGGCGTCTCCGAATTGTCCGGGAAATCGTCCTTGCGATTCCATTTGGAGTCGCCAAATTGCCATTGGCGGTAAGTCACCTTGGCCGTCCACTTCGGACCCAGATCGATTTCCTGCGGGCTGTGATCATCCGGCTCGGAGACACCGTATACTTCACTTTCGAAACTCAACTTCGCCCATTCGCGCGCCATGGGCGCGAACAGGCCATACACGCGGGCGAAAGGCTTGACGCCTTCAGGTCCCCAATTCTTCGCGCCCAGCGGGTAATTCGCATAACCGGTGTAATCGAAACCGAAGGGATCGAAGCCGATCGCCTGCTGGCCCAGCGCGCTGAAAATATAGCGCGCATAGATATCCTTGTTCCCGCTCTCCGCAATGAACAGTGCATTGTCGGGACGGCGGTAGTGCTTGAGCGTCGCGTCATACGAGACCGATTCGGGCGTGTACAGATCGGGCGCGAGCACATCGATATGCGGCGCGGCGACCTTGTAAATATCGATCACGTTCCAGGTCGGGCCGCCGCTGGGATAGCTGCCCGGCGACTGTGGCTTGATCGGTTCCTTGATCGCGGCGTTCACGTAGGTCGGCAGCGGATACACCGCTTTGCCGGCCGCGGCGATCTGCTCGACATAGGATGCGATCGACCAGGCGTAGAAGAATTCATCCGCATCGTCCCCGAACACCTGCTGCCAAGTGCCGGGTTTCTTGTTCATGCGCGTCAGCAGGGCCTGCGGTACCGGCTGGGCGATCAGCGCATTGGCCTTGGGCGAATAATCGCGCACCGCGCCATACACGCCCATTTCATTTTGCGCCTGCACGATGATGACGGTGTGCTGGTCGCCGTCGATTGCCTTCAGGTGGCGCAACAGCGCGACATACGCCTTCTTGTCCGCTTCCAGGGTCGACTCGTAATGTGGTGACAACGAGTAGGAAGTCGTGCCGTCCTTGTTCGTCAAGCGGGGAAAGCGCTGGTTATCGCGTTTGACCCATGCCGGCGTGTACCCGGGGCCGGTGTTCTTCCAGGTTCCGAACCAGAGCAGGCCGAGACGGACTTTGTTCTGGCGCGCCTGTTCGACCAGGATGTCGACAAAGCTGAAATCGAATTTGCCTTCGACGGGCTCGATCTGCTCCCATGAGATTGGCATCACCAGCGTATTGGCCTTCATGTCCTTGATTGCCGGCCAGACTTCCGGCAGCATGGCGGGGTAGTTACTGGAATTGTTGGCCTGGCCGCCCAGCAAAAGGAACGGAGCGCCATCGACCATGAGCGCGAACTTGCCGTTTTTCTGCACCAACTGCGGTATCGGCGCTGCGACAGCATGGAAGGCGATCAGGCATGAAAGCGTGACGGCGGCGCGTAATGGGGAAACAGAAGGCATGAGATTTATCCTATTCAGAAATTAACGAGCCGGCAAATTTGGTTCGCCGGCGTATAAGCCCGCGACGGTGTCACGAAGCGCTTGCGCGGGGACGTTTACTCCTCCAGAGCGAGCACCATCACGGCTTTTGCAGGCAACTTGATCGACAGCTTGCCGCCCGCTGCAAGTGCGCCGAACGGCGCCGGCTTGATGACCTGCGGGTTCTGGAACGTGTTGTGCGCATCCATCGCGGCCGAGGTCAGCACCTTGCCGGCGGCACCTTTTACCTTCGTGCCGGCGACGTCGACGGCGACATCGACCGCCTGGTGCGGATCGGTGTTGACCAGCGCCAGGTACAGTTTGCCGTCCTTGGCGCGCGCCGCCGAAGCGCTCACGCCAGGTATGGTCGTCGCGCCCAGGGTGTAGCTGGTGTTGTCCTTGATCGCCAGCGGCAGCGTCTTGGCGTCCTGGAACGGCACATACATCTGGAACGCGTAGTAGGTCGGGGTCAGGACCATCTTCTCCTTGTCGGTCAGGATCATCGCCTGCAGGACGTTGACCATCTGCGCGATGGTGGTCATGGGAACCCGCTCCGCATGCTCATGGAAGATGTGGAAGCTGAGCGCCGCCACGAGCGCGTCGCGCAGGGAGTTCTGCTGGTACAGGGCGCTACTACTGGCGTCGGCATCGGCATACCAGGTGCCCCACTCGTCGATCATCAGCCCGATCTTCTTGCCGGGATCGTTCTTGTCCAGCACGGCCCCGTGATCTTTGATAATCTGATCCATTTTCAAGGTATTGGCCAGGGTCGAGATCCACTCGCCCTCCTTGAAGCCGAGGGCCGCGCCCTTGGTCTCCCAAGTGGCGCCCGCGATGGTGTACTGGTGAATGCTGATGCCGGTCGTGCGGCCCTTCAGTTCCTTGCTCAGGACCTCGGTCCACGTGGTGTCGCCGCCGCTGGCGATCATTTTCGGCCGGGACTTTCCGGGCGCCCTCAGGAAAGTCTCGTAATTGCTGTACAGGTTAGCGTAGTAAGCGGGTTTCAAGTTGCCGCCGCAGCCCCACAACTCATTGCCGACACCGAAGTAGGCGACTTTGAACGGCTTTTCGTGTCCGTTCCGGGCGCGCAGCCTGGCCAGCGGCGAACCGCCGTCCGCGGTCATGTACTCGACCCAATCGGACATCTCCTGCACGCTGCCGGTGCCGACGTTGCCGTTGACGTAGGCCTCGGCGCCCAGCATGTCGATCAGGTCGAAGAATTCGTGGGTGCCGACGGCGTTGATTTTATCTACCTTGCCCCCGTTGACGTTGTGTGGACGCTTGTCCTGCGGACCGACGCCGTCGCGCCAATGGTAGGTGTCGGCGAAGCAGCCGCCCGGCCAGCGCACCAGCGGCACACGCAATTTCTTGAGCGCGCCGATGACGTCGCTGCGCCAGCCCCTGGTGTTGGGGATGTTCGACTTCGAGCCGACGTACATGCCTTCGTAGACGCCGGTGCCGAGGTGTTCGGCGAACTGGCCGTAGACGTTCTTGTTGATGACAGGGCCGGATTTAGCGGCGTCGATGCTGATGCTGACCTGGCCGGCGGCAAATGCCGGTGCCGCAATCATGCCGAGAACGACGAGGCCGTGTTTGATGAGGTTCATGCAGATGTATCCAGACGGTAATTATTTAGACAATGCTGCCAGGCCGCCAAGGCGAACGAATCCCGGCGCGATCACGCGCCGGGTCAACGACAGCATCGTCGGGTAAGCCGCGCGGCCGGGCGTGCCCTTATGGTTTCGCCGGGCCGGTCAGGCGCAGCATCAGTACGCTGTGCGGCGCCAGCCGCGCTTGCAGTTTGCCTTTGGTGTCGCCCGTCTTCTTGCTCCACAGGTCGGACCAGCGGTAGACGTTTTCCTTGAAATCGACCGACCGCTTGCTCAGGTCATCCATCAGGACTTGCTTCTTCCAGTCATGCTGAACGTCGGCAGGCTGGTTGGAGCGGTTCAGGAACATCAGCGCCCAATCCCCGCCGTCGAGCGGCTTGGCATAGACCTCCAGCGGACCGTCGGCCAGCGCGCGCAGCGCCTGCACACCCAGCTTGTCCTGGCTCACGGCGAGCACGCCGGGGTTGGTCAGGATGCGGCGGGTCGACTCGGACATGGTACGCAGGTCGTTGCCCAAGATCAGGGGCGAGGCCATCATGGCCCAGATCGACAGATGGGCGCGGTCTTCATCCTCGCTCATGCCGTTGCCCACTTCGAGCATGTCCATATCGTTCCAGTGGCCGGGACCGGCGAACTTGCGCAGGTTCGCGTCGGCGTGCTTGTCGAGGATGCGCAGCACGCCCAGGCCGGTCGATAAGCCGGGACTGAACTGGCAGTCGAAGCAGTTATAGATATCGGGGGTGGTGCGCCACGAATGGCCAACCGGGCCGGCCCATTCCCACGGCTTGCTCATGCCCCATTCGCATATGCTGAACACCATCGGACGGCCCGCCTTGGCGATCGCGTCGCGCATCGTGGTGTAGGCCGCTTCGGCGTTCAAGAGCGGCGTGTCGCACCAGTCGTACTTGACGTAATCGATGCCCCATTTCGCATAGCTCCGCGCATCCTGATACTCGTGGCCGCGGCTGCCGGGACGGCCGCCGCAGGTGGTCGCGCCGGCGTCCGAGTAGATGCCCAGCTTTAGTCCCTTGCCATGCACATAGTCCGCCAGCGCCTTCATGCCCGATGGGAAGCGCGTCGGGTCGGGCTGGATGTTGCCGTCGGCGTCGCGCTGGCCTTGCCAGCAATCGTCAATGTTCACGTACTGGTAGCCGGCGTCCTTCATGCCCGACTTGACCATGGCATCGGCGGTCTCGTGGATCAGGCGCTCGTCGATTTCGCAGGCAAATTTGTTCCAGCTGTTCCAGCCCATTTGCGGGGTGGCGGCCAGGCCTTCGGACTTTTGAGCCCAGCAATTGCCCGCCGCGCCAACGAATAGGGTCAACGCGGCGGCGGCCGCCATCATTGCCTTGCTCGGGAACTGAGGCTTGTGTGTTACGTGGTTTGTTTTCATTTCTAAATCACTCGCAAAAAGTGGAGCGACAAAAAACCGAAAGGCATGATCGTCTCTCCATTTGTATTTTTATAGTAGGAATATATCGGCGCATATATCACCAACTGGTTCACATGGATGAAATACAGTTCAGTGCGTGCGTTTTCTCGACGACGTAGTCGACCGACAGCCCGAGCATAGATAGAGGGGCCAGGAGAATCTACCGATACAAGCGAAACCTCTATGAAACTGTAGAAATTGCGATTGATACTGTCAGGAGTGGAAGGGGGTCAGGGCGGCGAGTCCGCCGCTGACTTCGCCGGGAAATGCTCGACGGGCGCTGGCGCCGAACTCGATCGAAACACTTTCGGGGTGCAGTCATATTCTTCCTTGAACAACTTATTGAAGTAGGAAACATTGGCATAACCAACGGAATATGCAATCTCCAGAATCGCGGCGCCGCTATTTTCGGACAATAAGCGGGCCGCTTCCGTCAGCCGCAATTTATTCAGGTAGCCGGTGAAAGTCATGCCCAGTTCTGATTTCAATAGATCATTGATCTTGGTTCGGTTGATCCCGGTCGCGGTAACAACCGACTCCAAGGCCAGGTCGGTATCGGTGTAATTGGTGGCGATATATTTCAGAAGCGCCGCCTTTTCCTTATCCTTATACGGTTCCAGGGTTAATTGACGGTAGGCGGCCAGGGGAACGTCTTTTCTCAGGCTGGCCGCCACGCTGGCAATCAGTGCGCGCGATTGGGCCCGGAAAAACCAGACCCCCAATACGGCCCAGCTGGCCAACAGCGCCACTGCCAGCCATGCGAAAGAGCGGTAGTCCCGACCATGCAGCACCAGTTCGCTGATTTCCACTTGAGAATCGACGTCCAGAGGACTATTCAAATTGGCGCCGAAGGAGATCTTTGCCACCTTGTCGAGGGCATAACCCTGGCTCGACAGGTCCAGCTTCATCTTTTTGAGCCACCAGTCGGGCAGGGCGAGCCGGGTCAGGTCCAGGGAAACCGGCACGCCGTTCTTATCGCAGGAGAAATAGGTGGCCGGAACCCGGTAGGTTTGGAAGTCCGCCTTGTTCGAGATCTTCTCGTCGAAGGTGGTAATGGAAAATACCATCGAATTCGAGGGCGTGCATTTGGCCAGGAAGGTGACGCTGGTGTACCTCGACCAGTCCGCCAGCACCCGCTGTCCCTTCGCGTCGATGAGCATCAGGTCGGCAATAGCGGACGGGAATGCCACCGCTTTCGTCAGCTTCATGTCGAAACGCAGTTTGTCCGGCTGGTCATCGTGGATGCGGACGATCGACGTTCCGCCCATGCCGCTATCCGTCCAACCGGCGGCCTCCAGGCGAACCCCGTCTCCCGCCCCAGGCAACAGGGAAAGGGAGCGATAGCTCTGATAAGTGAAAAAAGCCACCATCAGCGCATTCGCGGCCACGAGGAGGATTAGTGCGAGCAATGCCTTCTTATATATCTCTTGCATTATGCAATATCTACTGAACTATCATGAAGCTTCAACGCTTGCCAAGCGCACCGCCCGCATCATAGCAAGGTTTCTAAATAGCGCGCCGCACTCTCCTGATCACACCGACGTTCTTCCAGGCGCACAGGCCGCTCCCAGCGACGCCGAGACATCCTGCGAGGATGTCCAGGTAAAGACCGTAGGGGTGTACCAGCTGCCCCACTACAATGCCGCCGGCAAGGAATGCGTAGGTGCCGAGTGTGAGGTTTCGGTATTGCCGCCTAACATTGCAGTGCTCGCAAGGACGTTGGTTCATCATCTATTTCCTTCCTATTGGCAATCGCATACAGGTGGGCGCGGTCGTCGGGCCGTGCTATGGCAACCCGACAAGCGCGACTGCGTGCCGCAGTCGCAAGAGGTTCACAATTTATCCTGGTATTTAATTCTGAACCAATCAAAATCAACATATCCGCCGGTATTTTTGGTTGCGTAATTAAACAAGCCAAAACGATACCCCATGAAATGCGGGATGGCGTAGGTCATTTTCAATGTGTCGCCAATCGGGGTCCACGCTTTTCCATCCAGGCTGTACGCAAAGGCGGCCTGGTCTTTTTTGTCGGTGAAATCGCAATCGATCTTTAAATAAACGTGGTTTTGTTGCAAAGGAATTTGCTGCACTTCCACAGGTTTATCCGATCCGGCGTTCACCATTACTATCCACTTCTTGCCGTTTTCGACCTTGACACCAACCTGTCCGAAATTCTTTTGCAAGGCGCTGAGTCCCGCGAAATCACCATCCTTCATTTTGGAAACATCCAGCAGCGTGGAACCGGTGCTGGCCGGGCCGATCGTCCGTTGCGTAAGTGTATTTCGTGCCTGCACAAACGAGGTGTCGATCCTGCCTGTTTTCAGCCGGAGATATCCCTTTCTTTCTTGCACCGACCAAAGTTTGTTGTCCGGATTATGATTCCATTGCCAAACCAGTGGCAATCCCGCTTGTCCCTTGTTGCGATTGAATTCATCAGAGGCAACCAAATTCGGAATCAAACCGGTGCTCGCTGGCAGGTCCAACTTTTCCGGAGTCTTCCCGTCTTCACCCAGGACGGGCCAGCCGTCTACCCACTTGACCGGAACCAGATAGGGAATCCGGCCGACAGAACCGAAGTCACGGAAAAGATAGGAAAACCAACGGCCGTCGGGAGTGTCTATCAATCCGCCTTGGGCGATTCCCCTATCCTGCAGGGCAACTCTTCCTTCCCAAGGACCGTTGATGCTATCGGCCCTATGTATCAGTACAGTTCGGTTCTTGCCTTTTGGTGCGCAAATATTGAATAAATAATATTTGCCTTTTATCTTGAATAACTGGGATCCTTCTGCGATAAGGTCCATAACGTCGCCTCCCGGCGCGCTGGCGTTTTCGATGAGGATTTTCTCCGGAACGCCTTCTTTAACTCCCGTCAGATCATCGTTGAGCTCGACAATCTTGAGTGTGTGTGCATTGTGAATTAAGTAGGCTTTGCCGTCGTCATCGAAAAACAGGGAAGAGTCATGAAACGCTGGCTTGAAAGAAATTCTTTCCCAATTGCCTTTTTCTATATCTTTCGTCTTGAAAATATAGGTTTCGCCCGTGGTTTGTGAAAAAGTGGTGACATAATACATACCTTTATGGAAGCGCAGGCTGCTTGCCCAAGTGCCCTTGCCGTAGGTGTTTTTGCCATCTTCCAGATTCAGTTCCGGCGTGTCGGCCAGCGTATCATAGGCATAACTGATCAGTTTCCAATTTACAAGATCCGTGGACTTCATGATGGGCAGACCCGGATTCATGTGCATGGTCGTGCTGCTCATATAATAATTCCCACCAACCCTGAGCATGGCCATGTCGGGCACATCGGCAAAAATGATCGGATTTTGAGCTTGTGCCAAAGCGACGGTCGAAGCAGGCAGGACCAGAGAGGCGAAAATCAGGCTAAATATTTTTTTCATGGGATAAAACGATCTCTGTACATAAAATGTTAATTCCTGGTTCGATAGGAGGCGGTCATTTACAATTTCGAGCGGTCAAGGCCGCTGCCAGCAAGAGCGCGCCCGTAATGGTGGGATGTTGCCTGACTGGCCTCAGGATGAGCTGCATTCTGCGCGCTCCTTGTGTGTGCCGCAATTTTCAAAATCGCCAATGCGGGGAGTCATTTTTCTTTCGGCGCGCCAAGCTGCCGTTTGATATCTTTCCGGTTACATCAGTGGCGCCGCCAGCGCCGCCACCGCACTGAACGCCGGTTGCGAGGCGTGGTATTCCGCCATTGGCGGCTTGTTCCCGGAAACGGCGCTGGCGATCGCGCGTGACGCGCGGGCGGGCGATGCCGACGAAGCGGTCCGGCTGTCCGCGCGGCTGCAACCGTTATGGTCGCTGTTTGGCCAATATCGCGGCAGCCTGCGCGTGGTGGCGGCGGCCGCCGAGCTGCTGGGCTTGGTCGCAAGCCCCTGCCTGCCGTTGCCGATCCAGCCCCTCGACGCCGCTGCCAGGCGGCAAGTGGCCGCGGCGCTGGCGGCATTGGAACTGACGTGACGGCGGCATCGGGTGCGGCGTGTGGCAATACTGCCGAAATTTCTCAACCATAAAATGATATGCGCTACCATTGGTGCGGTTATAGTAATTATTCCAAACACACCATATGGAGACGACAATCAAATGACATCGAACCTGAGGGAAACCACCCGCCGCCGGCGCGCCCGTATATCCACCGGCTTGAAACGGGCGGCGCTGGTCCTGGCCTGCGCGTTGGCGACCACGGCGCTGGCGCAAGACAACAAGATGACGCCCATCCCGGTCCCCGCGCAGCCCGACGCGATCACGCTGGACACCGGCGTCCTGCCGGGGGCGACGGCGCCGGAAGCCTGGCACCGTCAATACAACAGCGTGTTCGCCCGCAACGTCACGGTCGCGACGCTGACGCCGGTATTGCCGTCGGCCGCGACGGCCACCGGCGCCGCCGTCATCGTCGC
>DATMSN010000094.1:0-1931 GCA_035565375.1 Duganella sp.
CGGCGGCGGCTGCACCTGCCAGCCCAGGCGCAGGCCCTTGCCCTCCTCGCGCCACGCCAGATTGGCCTCGCGCAACACGCCGCCCTTGAGCGGATACACCAGGCCGTTGCCGACGTCGGCCCATGAATTTGCCCACAGCAATTTATCCTGCTCGGCCAGCATCTGCAGCAGCGCCGCGCCGATCTTGCCGCGCGGCTCGGTGGCCGAGCCGGTCTGCGAATTCTGGCCGCTGCGCATGGCGACGAAGAAGCGGATCAAATCCTCGTCGCCGGGCGCCAGGAAGGTCGGCGGCGCCGACAGCAGCGAGAACACCTCGCTGACCGGCGTGGCGGCGGCGACGTCGCCGTTCGAGCGCAGCCGCGCCTTGTACAGGCACAGCGCCACGTGGCGGCCGCCGCTGGTGGGCGCCATCACGTAGATCAGGCGGTATTGGGTTTGTTTCGGATCGGTGTCGACCGGCGGCGGCGTCAGCTTGGCCTTGGGATGCGCGGCGGCGTCGACCCGCTGCAACCAGGTCGCCACCGCGTACGACAATTGGTTCGCGGGCGGCGGCGGAAGGCGCGTTGAAATAACCTGAGCAGCCGGGGCCGCCGGGGCGGCTGGCTTGGCGGGAACCTCGTCGGTGGCGTCGTCGCGGGTAAAATCCATAGGTCGCATTGTTGTTCAAAGATGGTTCAAAAACGGCAACAGGCGATATTATCCGCCATACACGCGTTCGTGTTTGCGGATTCTTTACAAAAACCCGCGCGCTTATGTTTCCTGGGCATCATTCGCCGCCATAAAACCGGTTCATCGTCACCGATCGGCCATATCTTCGTCCATTTGGACTGTCAAGACTGGCACAATCGCGCCGATTGCGTATCATTCCGGGCTTGACCGCTTAGGAATGACCCACATGCTGCCTTCCATCGAACAACGCCTCGCCCTCGAACTCGCCGCCAAACCGGTCCAGGTCGCCGCCGCCATCGCCCTGCTGGACGAGGGCGCCACCGTGCCCTTCATCGCCCGCTACCGCAAGGAGGCCACCGGCGGCCTCGACGATATCCAGCTGCGCTTGCTCGAGGAGCGCCTGCGCTACCTGCGCGAGCTGGAAGACCGCCGCGCCGCCATCGTCGCCTCGATCACCGAACAGAACAAGATGACGCCGGCCTTATTAGATGCTGTCATGCATGCGGAAGACAAGACCCGGCTGGAAGACTTATATCTTCCGTACAAGCAAAAACGCCGCACCAAAGCGCAAATCGCCATCGAGGCCGGCCTGGCGCCGCTGGCCGACAGCCTGCTGGCCAACCCCGAACTGACTCCCGAAACGGAAGCCACCCGCTTCCTGCGCGAGGCCTTCACCACCGCCGACGGCAACAATCCCGGCGTCGCCGACGCCAAGGCCGCGCTCGACGGCGCGCGCCAGATCCTGATGGAACGCTTCGCCGAGGACGCCACCTTGCTGCAATCGTTGCGCGAGTATGTGCAAGAGCATGGCATCGTTGAATCGAAGGTTATTGAAGGAAAGCAAGACGAAGGCGAAAAGTTCTCGGATTATTTCGATTATTCGGAGACCATCGGCACCGTGCCGTCGCACCGCGCGCTGGCGCTGCTGCGCGGCCGCCGCGAAGGCATCCTCGACGTCACCTTGCGGCTCGACACCGAGGCCGAGAAGCCGAAGTGGGACGCGCCGCACAACCCGTGCGAGGGCCGCATCGCCGCCCGCTTCGGCATCAGGCAGCAGGGCCGCCCGGCCGACAAATGGCTGGCCGACACGGCGCGCTGGACCTGGCGCGTGAAAAGTTTCATGCATCTTGAAAGCGAGCTGATGGGTGCGCTGCGCGAGCGCTCGGAACTGGACGCCATCAACGTCTTCGCCACCAACCTGAAGGCGTTGCTGCTGGCCGCGCCGGCCGGCCAGCGCGCCACCATGGGCCTGGACCCGGGCC
>DATMSN010000095.1:0-6696 GCA_035565375.1 Duganella sp.
CGCGAACCTCATGCGGCTCGGCACCCGCGTGTCGAGCGCCTCGACCGTCACGCCCTGCCCGCACGCGGCCAACGGACGGCTGCCGCGCACCACGTTCAGCTCGAATTTAGGCTCTATCAAGCCGCTACTGTCGGCCCAGCGCAACACATGCTGACGCGCGGCGGCCTCCACCAAAACCGGCACCTGTTCGGCGTTTGTGGGGCTGGAGGCGGCAAAAGTGTTAAAAATTGTTGTGCTAACCAGCAACATTCCACCTAAACCAGTTACAATACTTTTGTTGAACATGGGCAATACCTCTACTATGATGCGGAGAGCGGTGCTAGTTAAACCGCTGATGTAGCCATTTTACATTGGCCACCATGTTTTGCAGTCATGCAACACCGTTTTTTAGCAACGCAGCCTGAACTTGGACAGGGGAAGATCATGGGCATTAACTTCAAAGAAGCGGCAGGGGTCCACGCCGACGCGCTGCAGCTGCGCGCCGAACGCACCCGCATCCTGGCCACCAACCTGGCCAACGAGAACACGCCGGGCTTCCAGGCGCGCGACATGGATTTCGCCGCCACCCTGGCCAACACCCAGGCCGAGGCGGCCGGCGACATCGGCGGCGACGACGACGCCGCGTCGATGTACCGCGTGCCCTACCACCCGACCCGCGACGGCAACACCGTCGAGATCGGCGTCGAGCAGGCCGCGTTCTCGCAAAACGCTTCCGACTTCCAGACCAGCCTGACCTTCGTGACGATGCGCCTGCGGGGCATCGCCAAGGCCATCAATGGCCAGTGAGCACGCCGTGCAGGCCGCCGCAGTGGTCCCCGACAGTCGCACCATCGCCCGCATCAACCACGGAGTAACCCATGTCCTTTAAAAACATTTCCGAGATCGCAGGATCGGCCATGGCGGCGCAGACCGTGCGCCTCAATACCATCGCCAGCAACCTGGCCAACGCCGATTCCGTCACCGGCAACGAGGCCGACACCTACCGCGCCCGCAAGCCGGTGTTTTCGGCCGTCATGAGCGACAGCTTCGACGGCGACGTCGCCGCCGGCGGCAAGGTGCAGGTGCTCGACGTGGTCGAATCGGCCGAGCCGCTGCGCAAGGTCTACGAGCCGGGCCACCCGATGGCCAACGCCGAGGGCATGGTGTTCTACCCCAACGTCAACGAGGTGGCGGAGATGGCCGACATGATGTCGGCCTCGCGCGCCTTTGAAACCAATGTCGAAGTCCTGGGCCGCATCCGCGGCATGCAGCAATCCCTCCTCAAACTCGCTGAAGGTTAAGCCATGGCAGTCAGTCTCCTCAACAACAGCAGCGCCGGCGCCGGCACCAACGGCACCAGCGTCACCGGCAACGCCGCCAGCGCCTCGTCGGACATGTTCACCAAATTGCTGGTGGCGCAGATCCAGAACCAGGACCCGCTGTCGCCGACCGATCCGTCGCAGTTCGTCCAGCAGCTGACCCAGCTGTCGCAGACCGAGGCGCTGCAGAACCTGTCCTCGCTCACCAGCGCCAACTCGAGCGTGCTGCAAAGCATGCAAGTGTTGTCCCTGGGCGCCCAGGTCGGCTCGGACGTGATGGCCGAAACCACTTCCGTCAAGCTCGACGGCAAGACCGCCGTCGTCGGCCAGACCACGCTGGGCGCCTCCAGCAGCGCGACCAACGTCGTGCTCACCGGCGAGGACGGCACCAAGTATTCGGTCAAGCTGGGCGTGCAGGCGCCGGGCACGGTGCCGTTCACGATCGACCCGGCCGCGCTCAAGATTCCGGCCGGCACCTACACGATGGCCGTCGAGACCAGCTCGAAGGAAAACCCGCCGCTCGACGTCCAGGGCCGCCTCAACAGCGTGCGCCTGTCGGCCGCCGGCGGCGTGGTGCTCAGCGTGGCCAACGTCGGCGAGATCGCACCGACCGCCATCACCGCCTTCAACGGCAAATCCGCCTCGGCGATTCAATAATCTTTACTTAGGAAGGACTCCATCATGAGTTTCGATATCGCATTGTCGGGCATCCAGGCCATCAACGAATCGCTGAACAGCACCAGCCAGAACATCGCCAACGCCGGCACCTACGGCTACAAGTCGTCGCGCGCCAACTTCTCGTCGCTGGTCTCGGGCGACGTCCAGACCGGCGTGATGATCGGTTCGACCACGCAAAGCATCAGCAAGCAGGGCGGCGTGCTCAACACCGGCCGCGCGCTCGACGCCTCGATCAGCGGCCGCGGCTTCTTCATCGCCAAGAACAAGGACTCGGGCCAGGTCGAATACACCCGCGTCGGCATCTTCGACGCCTCCAAGGACGGCTTCCTGGTCGACGCCACCGGCCGCAAGGTGCAGGGCTACCCGATCAAGACCGGCACCACCGTGCTGGGCGCGCTGGGCGACGTGCCGATCCCGACCGGTTCGATCCCGGCCGTGGCTTCGAGCAACGTCGACTACGTCGGCAACATGTCGGCCGACTGGACGACGCCGACCACCGCCTGGGTCCCGGCCACCGTCGCCGCCCCGCCCGACCCGTCGACGTTCAACATGTCCAAGGCGTCGGTGGTGTATGACTCGCTGGGCGGCAAACACACCTTGACCCAGTATTTCGGGCGCACTTCGGCCGCCGCGCCCGAAAGCGTCGACGTCCACTACGTGCTCGACGGCGTCTCGGTGGGCCCCGCCTCCGCGCTGACGTTCGCGCCGTTGACTGGCCAACTGGCCACGCCCGCCGCCGGCACCATCGCGCTGGACTTGACCGGCGTCGCCGTCGCCAACGGCGCCAAACTGAATATCGTGACGTTGGACTACACCGGCACCACCGGCTTCGCCGGCGAGGCCACCACCACCGCCAACGCCGGCGACGGCTACGCGGCCGGCACCTTCACCGGCGTGGCGCTGGGCACCGACGGCTCCGTCATCGCCAGCTACAACAACGGCCAGAAGCAAAGCGTCGGCCGCCTGGCGATCGCCACCTTCCCCGACGAGGGCTCGCTGCAAGCCATCGACGGCACCAGCTGGATCGAGTCGGTCGACTCGGGCACGCCGCTGGTCAACGCGCCGGGCGTGGGCATGGGCGGCAGCATCAACACCTCGTCGCTGGAGCAGTCCAACGTCGACATCACGTCCGAACTGGTCGGCCTGATGACGTCGCAGCGCAACTACCAGGCGAACTCCAAGGTCATCCAGACCGAGAGCACGATGTTGCAATCGCTGATGCAAGCGATCTAAGGAACGAGCGGACCATGGACGCGTTGATCTACACAGCGGTGAGCGGGGCCGAGCGGGCCCTGCGCGGACAACAGGTGCGGGCCAACAACCTGGCCAACATCGACACCGGCGGCTTCCGCGCCAATATGGAGCTGGCGACGGCGCAGACGGTCCAGGGCTACGGCTACGACGACCGCCACATGTCGCAGCTGCAGGCGAACTCGGTGTCGACCCGCCAGGGCACGCTCAAGGCCACCGGCCGCGAGCTCGACGTGGCCGTCTCCGGCGTCGGCTTCCTGGCCGTCGACGGTCCGACCGGCGAGGCCTACACCCGCGCCGGCAACATGGCGCTCGACGAGAACGGCACGCTGCGCATCAACGGCAACGTGGTGCTGGGCGAAGGCGGCCCGATCACGCTGCCCGAGTACAGCAAGATCGACATCGGCGCCGACGGCACCATCTCGATCCAGAATCCGGGCACGACGACCATGCAGACGGTCGACAAGCTGCGCCTGGTCAAGGCCGAGGCGTCCGAGCTGACCAAGAACGAGGCCGGCCTGCTGGTGGCGCGCTCCGGCGTGCCGCTGCCGACCGACCCGACCGTGGTGATCCGTTCCGGCCACCTCGAGGGCAGCAACGTGTCGGCGGTGGAGGAAATGGTCGCGACCATGAGCCTGAACCGCACCTTCGAAATCCAGATGAAATTGTTCAAGGCCAGCGATTCGATGGCCGAAACCGGTAATCGCCTGATCAGCGGCTAAGCCGGTCCACGTACCTAACAGGAGCAACCCATGAACCCAGCAATGTGGATCAGCAAGACCGGCGTGCAAGCGCAGGACCAGAAACTGCAAGCGATCGCCAACAACCTGGCCAACGCCAACACCGTCGGCTTCAAGCGCGACCGCGTGGTGTTCGAGGACCTGTTCTACTCGGTCGAACAGCGGCCGGGCGCGCAAGTGGCCGACAACAACACGCTGTCGCCATCGGGCGTGCAACTCGGTAACGGCGTGCACATGGTCGGCACGCAAAAGGTGTTCACCAACGGCAGCCTGCAAACCACCGGCCGCGACCTCGACGTCGCCGTCATGGGCAACGGCTTCATGGCCGTGCGCCAGCCCAACGGCGAGACCGCCTACACCCGCGCCGGCCAGTTGCAGGTCGACGCCAACGGCATCCTGGTCAACGCCCACGGCCTGCCGCTGATTCCGCAGATCACCGTGCCGGCCAACGCCACCGCGCTGACCATCGGCGAGGACGGCACCGTCTCGGCGACCATCGCCGGCACCGCCACCCCGAGCCAGCTGGGCCAGCTGACCCTGACCAGCTTCATCAACCCGACCGGGCTGGTGGCGCTGGGCGAGAACCTGTTCGCCGAGACCGCCTCGAGCGGCACGCCGACCGAGGGCGCGCCCGGCACCGCCCAGTGGGGCAAGCTCAAGCAAGGCACCCTGGAAGGCTCGAACGTGCAGGTGGTCGAGGAAATGGTCGACATGATCGCCGCCCAGCGCACCTACGAGATGAACACCAAGGTGCTGTCGGCCGCCGACAACATGCTGCAATACCTGGCGCAGGCGGCACGCTGATGAAAGCCGCACCGCACGCCCTGGCACTGGTGGTCGCGGCCTCGCTGCTGGCCGGGTGTGCCGCTTTGCAACCGCCGCCGGTGCGGCCCGGTCCGTCCGACGAGCCGCCCGCCATCTCGCGCGTGGTGGGGCCGAAAGGCAGCTCCGGCGGCGTCTACAGCCCCGACCTGGGCCTGTCGCTGACCTCCGACAGCCGCGCCTTCCGCGTCGGCGACGTCGTCACCGTCAGCCTGCAGGAAACCACGCAGGCGAGCAAGCGCGCCGGCACCAGCTATTCCAAGGAATCGTCGAACAACATCTCCGCGCCCAACCTGCTGGGCAAGGTGTTCCCCAAGGCCTCGGTCGGCCTGGGCGCCGACAACAAGTTCACCGGCGACGCCACTAGCACCCAGCAGAACGCCTTGACCGGCGCCATCACCGTGATCGTGCAGGAAGTGCTGCCGAACGGGCTGCTGCGCGTGTCCGGCGAAAAAACGCTGACCCTGAACCAGGGCGAGGAATTCGTCCGCCTGCGCGGCTACCTTCGCGCGGCCGACATCGACGCCAACAACCAGGTCTCGTCGCTGCGCATCGCCAACGCCCGCATCGCCTACTCGGCCCAGGGCACCCTGGCCGACACGCAGTCGGCCGGCTGGCTGTCGCGCTTCTTCAACGGCCCGTACATGCCGTTTTGAAGCCGGACGCCGTTAATTTTTTGGGATCGAACATCATGAACTTCCGCAAGCTGCACCGCATCCTGGCCCTGCCGTTGGCGCTGTGCCTCACGCTGGCCGCGACGGTGCCGGCCCAGGCCGCGCAAGTGCTGCGCAACCTGGTCGCCGTCGAAGGCATGCGCGACAATCCGCTGGTCGGCTACGGCCTGGTGGTGGGCCTGAACGGCAGCGGCGACTCGACCCAGGTCAAGTTCGCCAGCCAGTCGGTCATCAACATGCTCAAGCAGTTCGGCGTCAAGGTGCCCGACGGCACCGACGCCAAGTCGAAGAACGTCGCCACCGTGATGGTGTCGGCGGTGTTCCCGCCCGGCTACCGCAAGGGCCAGAACATCGACGTCGTGGTGTCGTCGATGGGCGACGCCAAGAGCCTGCGCGGCGGCGCCCTGCTGCTGACGCCGCTGCGCGCGGCCGACAACGAGGTCTACGCGCTGGCCCAGGGCAACGTGGTGGTCGGCGGCTTCAGCGCCCAGGGCAAGAGCGGCTCGTCGGTGACGGTCAACACCCCGACCTCCGGCCGCATCCCCAGCGGCGCGGCGATCGAGCGCGAGATCGCCACCGATTTCGCCACCAAGCCGAGCGTGCGCCTGTCGCTGCGCCACCCGCATTTCCAGACCGCCATCAACATCGTCGATTCGATCAACAAGCGCTTCGGCGACATCGCCACCGCCAGCGACGCCACCAGCGTCGACGTGGTGGCCCCGGCCAACCCGACCCAGCGCATCGCCTTCATGGCCAAGCTCGAGGCGCTGTCGATCGACGTCGGCGACGACTCGCCCAAGGTGGTGTTCAACTCGCGCACCGGCACCGTGGTCATCGCCGAGGGCCTGCGCGTGCGCGCGGCCGCCGTCACCCACGGCTCGCTGAAGGTGGTGATCTCCGAAAGCACCAAGGTCAGCCAGCCCAACGCGCTGGCCGCCGGCAACACCGTGGCCACCCCGCAGTCGCAGGTGAGCGTGGACCAGGGCTCGGGCCAGATGTTCAAATGGCCGGCCGGCGCCAAGCTGCAGGGCATCATCGACGTCATCAACAGCCTCGGCGCCTCGCCCGACGACATCATGGCGATCCTGCAGGCGCTCGACCAGGCCGGCGCCATCGAAGGCGAACTGGTCGTCATCTAAGGAATCCCATGAGCATCCCCGCCCCCTTCGATCCGAGCAAGCTGCGCCTGGGCGTGGCCGACCAGCTGGCCGACGTGCACGTGGCGCCGGTGGC